>PIXW01000075.1 GCA_003601535.1 ANME-2 cluster archaeon | reverse complement strand
GTTCCGAAAGCGATACACTCTCCACCACCACTCATCATTAGCCCATATAAATGATTCACCAAAACGAAAGATGTTTATATGATCAGGCATCTAATATGTGCGGAGGTTTCAATATCAACGATTCCCTGAAAGCAAGAGACCCACAGAAGAGCGAGATCAATGGTGATAAAAAACTACAATCACCATATCTTATAATTGGTAGTGGGATGATTGGATCGGCAGTTGCCAGAGAATTGATCAACCGGAATAAGAAGGTTCTATTGATCGATAAGGATGAGGGGAAGGTTGAGACGCTGCGGGAGCAGGAGTTTGAAGCAATCACAGGAGATCTCAATGATCCGGATCTGCTTGATCCGGTCGATATCAACAGCGTTGAGACGGTGCTGATACTGAGTTCTGATGTTTCCGCAAACAAAAATGCGATCACCACCATAAAGCAGGCATCAAAGGACATACAGGTGATTGCACGTGCGCCGAGCACCGTTGCAAAGAGTGAACTCGAGGCAGCGGGTGCTGACAACGTAATCATGCCACCACGAATCCTTGCAGATGCTACGATACGAATCCTTGACCGTGTGGAGTCTGCCAGACATGCCTCAAGCATCCTCTCCATTCTGCGTTCAATAAGTGGGGGAAAACTCGCGATCGTGGTCCATGACAATCCTGACCCTGATGCGATGTCCAGCGCAGTTGCATTAAAGACGATCGCTGCGAGTGTTGGTACCGAATCCGAGATACTGTACAGGGGGGAGATCGGTCACCAGGAGAACAAGGCATTCGTGAACTTGCTCCATATCGATATGGGCAAACTCGACGAACAGAAAGCGCGTTCTCTTAATGATTTTAAGAAGATTGCACTGATCGATTGCTCGATACCAGAAGAGAATAACCTGGTTCCAAAGAATGTTGCGGTTGATATCATCATCGATCACCATCCTGCAGAGATGAAGGAAGTACATGCCGAATATATAGATATTCGTCCAAATATCGGCGCTACAGCCACTATCATGACAAAGTATCTTCAGGAACTTGATATTCCGGTCAGCAAGGATCTTGCGACCGCGCTGTTATACGGCATCCGCACCGATACACTCGGATTCAGGCGAAATGCTAATCCGGTTGATCTGACTGCAGCAGCATTTTTATATCCGCTTGCAGATCATGAAATCTTGAACATGATCGAAACACCGGCTATCTCCACAGAAACGCTGGATATATTCGGGGAGGCGATAAGGAACAGGAAGATCAGGGGTAGTTACCTGATCACGAATGCCGGGAACGTCCGGGATCGGGACGCGCTCGCACAGGCAGCAGACTATCTGCTGAATCTTGAGGGGATCACGACCGTTCTTGTGTACGGGATTGGTGAGGATCAGATATACGTATCCGGAAGAAGCAATGACATCAGGATGAACCTTGGCGAGGCGATGCAGAAGGCGTTTGGCGAGGCAGGTTCCGCAGGAGGGCATGCGACAACGGCTGGTGCTCAGATCCCGCTTGGAGTCTTCAGTGATACCAGCGACAGACAGGCACTGATAAAAATCGCGGAAGAAGTAGTTATGAAACGGTTCTTTACGGTGATTGGCGTTGAGAATGGGGACGAATAAAACGATTTTTTCACAAAAAATCGAGTAAAACTACCCTCCGGGTGGGGTCAGCAGTTTTTGATCAAACTTTTGTGAAAAGTTTGCGAGTAAGGAATGCCTTTCAGGTGGAAACCAATTCTATACTTTTTACGTAATTAAAAAAATAAAATAGAAGCACTTATCTCTCATCGAGTGACTCAATGCCGATTTTCCTTACGTTTGGCTTCCATATCTTGTCTGGCATCCAGTCAGGCTTGTTCTTTGGAGCATTTACCTGTTCTCTCCACCCCTCAAAGACATGTACCTTTTTTGTGCCGCGTTCACGTAACATTATTCGTGTAGGATCGCTTTTGGTACCGCCTACTCGATTCGCAACCTTGAGCGCTGCTTGACGTGGCTGCTTTCCAGAAAAGACCCCATGCTCGTTACCATTCTGATCTCGCAATACAAAATTCCTTGTTTTTTGCATAACGTACACCTCATGTACAGTCGCGTGCGGTTAAGCCCGCGCGGTATGGTACTAAACACTTATGAAATATTAATGTAACGCCTATATGCGATAATCCGCGGAGATGATATAATTATGGTAAGTCTCATGGAACTCTATCAATTGCTTCCGAAACTGAACTGCAAAGAGTGCGGAAAGCCCACATGCATGGCATTCGCAAGTTCGCTCCTGTCAGGCGAGGCAGATCTTGCTGATTGTCCGCCGCTATACGAGAGCGAATATGCGGAGCAGCTGCAGCAGCTGGAATCACTGCTTGCACCGGTCAGTGGAGCTACCGAAACTGGCTTAATCATCCATGAAGAGTTATGCTTCGGATGCGGGAACTGTGTTGTCGCCTGTCCTGTGAACGTTGCCAACGATCCGCATGGCGCGGCTGTCGGGCTCGCGCCGTCCAGCGATAAGGTGATACTGAGAGTGTTGAATGGTGTCGTTGTCGCTACAAACGTCCATGAATGCAGACGGTTAGGCAACGATAAAATCCTGTGTGATGTCTGTATCGTAACCTGCCCATCAAAGGCGATTGAGTTTGTGTGAGCGTTTGCGTTCTGTCAGGATAGGCTTTTGATGAGGTGAAAACCAAAAAAACATCATCTGCTATGAATCTATGCGACTGACGATGTATACCTGAAAAAAACACCAAGCTGCCGGACAAAGGATGAACGAACGTACAAAACACTTCTTAAGAGAGAGATTCAGGGAATATTACCTCGAATATCCGATTCAATTACCGCCCGGATTCGAGAGCCGGGAATGGGGTTTTGTCATCTTCGATGCGCTGCCGAGGATCGTAATGTTCAGGCATAAATCGTTCCGTTCACGTCAGGAGGTGCTCGAATATCTGCGGAGCATGGCTCCTGCACACGCATTCTCATCGGTCGCGTATTATGAGCATCCGGAAGCAGGCACGATGTCGGATAAGCGCTGGATCGGCGCAGACCTGATCTTTGATCTGGATGCCGACCATCTCAGGGATGCGCCGAAGTCGTATCCTGAGATGCTTGCACGGGTCAAGCACGAGACGATGAAACTCCTGGATTTTATGACCGATGACTTCGGGTTTTCAGAGGATATGATCGATGTCGTCTTCTCTGGCGGACGCGGGTACCATATCCATGTGCATGATCCGATGGTGCGGACACTCGGGAGTGCTGAGCGGAGGGAGATCGTGGATTATGTGAGCGGGAGGGGACTTGAGATGAAAACGATTCCAGGAGAGAACCATGGTGGATGGGGGAGGAAGATCAATCGGTGGATTGTTGGATATCTGCGGGATTTGCATGAGAATGAAGACGCTTTAAAGATACTGCAGGAGTTCGATGGTATTGGAAAGGTGCGGGCTAAAGCACTGCTCAACGCAGGGAACGACACGAATCTTGAATTGATCAGGAAAGGGGGCATCGGTCTTCTCAAAGATATTCCTGAATCATTCTGGAATGAGTTGATATCAAGGGCGGTGCAGGAGGTCGGAGCTAGCGTTGATGAACCGGTCACAGGCGACATAAAACGACTGATCCGGCTTCCCACGTCCCTGCATGGCGGTTCGAGTCTGAGAGTCGTTCCTCTGACGATGGAGAATATCGAGATATTCGACCCGCTGAAGGATGCTGTCGTCTTTTCTGATAAGGAGATTCTGGTTGAGGCGGCACAGCCAGCGTCCTGTGACCTTCGCGGGAATCACTTTGAGATCGAGGAGGGTGTAAATACGGTTCCTGAGTATGCTGGCATCCATCTGATGTGCCGTGGCACTGTGGAGTATGTTGTGAAAAGGTGAAGAATCACACCACTCTCACGGTCTCAAGATTTCTCGGCACCTGCGTTTTGATGTGATACTTATTATAGATCGAACTCGCAAGATTCAGGCAGTTTCGTTCATCACCGTGTTCGGTCATCACCAGTTCCGGTTTCGGACGCATGTTCCTGATGTAGTTCATCAATTGATTCCGATCCGAATGCCCTGAAAATCCATCCACGGTGCACACCTCAAGGTTGATCCTGATCATCTCGGACGTGCCCCTTCTTGTTATCGGAATCTCTCTCCTTCCTTTCTGAATACGCTGCCCAAGCGTCCCCTCTGCCTGATAACCAACGAAT
>PIXW01000074.1 GCA_003601535.1 ANME-2 cluster archaeon | reverse complement strand
CTCTTCCACCAGTCTGATGCTCTCTTCCATCTCCTTTATCTTTGTCCTGATAATATCACTTCTGATAACTCCTTTCCTCATGTAATCGCCCTCTCTCCGATATAGTCATAAAATCTATGTTTGAACGCCTCAAAATTCTTTACCGTATCAATGGCTCTCTCATACAGGAATCTCAAACCCTTCTGTATTCTTGATTGTTTCTATCGCCTTACCTATCGCACCGATCACCTGATCACCCTTTCAACCAACCGCCTTGAAACCTCGCATATCCTCTTCTCAAGCACCTCTCTCTATCCCTAGACGCACAGCATCATAAACATAAGCGATCTTCATCCTCTCCTCTGATCACCTTTCCCTGCAATCCAACCAACATCCCGCCCCGGCAGATCCACATACCTGCTCTCAAGCCCAGTTCTGGAGCGGATACAGCGCGAAAACAAACCCAACAAGAAACATCGCCAGCCCAAGTGTCACAGAAGATCCTGTGCTGCAGAAGATGCACCTCCCTAAAGCAAGTGTTATATCCCTAAATCAAAAACTAACATACATTTCAACTTCATATCCAAAAATAAACCAAAAAATATAAGTATGGCGAAGACAGATACTTTGCAATGACAGATAAAGTCTTATCTATCCTCAAAGGATGTATCAGTCACACACAACTTACACTTTCTGATTTTTCAAAAAGCAATCCGGAACCCAGTAAACTCATAAAACAGAGAGGTTTACTGAGAGAACACAACCACACAACGATTAACACAGAAATCTTGTGGTCGGCAGCTTTCCGGACAGGTTCATGGGATAATCGCGGGTCATACCTCTACTTCATTTCTGACGTACTCAACAATCACATCTGCACATGCATCAGTATTCAGCAGATCGCTCCGCACCACAACCTCCGGATGCATCGGCGCTTCATACAAAACATCCACGCCAGGCACAGTTCCACCCTTTCCGGAGGATGCGTAGATGCGAGCAGGCGAATATTCCGCATGCCTGATACGCTCTCTCTCGATACATATCTCGAGAGGACAGTTTACATACACCTCAACGAATCGTGGAATCAACGTTCGTGCAAGATCACGATACCTCTGCTTGTTTGCGGTTGCGTCGATGACCACGTTTATGCCGGAATCCACGAGCAGATATGCCATGTATGCCAGCGAGGCATATACGATATCCCTCTCTTTTTCGGTATATTCCGGATGAGGCGTGATAACTTTCCGTATCTGGTCCAGCTGAAGATGTTTTGCATTGAGTGATTCACATACCTTCTTCGCGATCGAGGTCTTTCCACTCCCTGGAAGGCCTGTTATCCAGACTGCAAATGCGCGGTTCACCTGTGTGACGCTATCCATCTCAGAAACGCTCCTGTTGGGAACTCGTGTATAGTGGTTGCAACAATCAAACCATCTCCATGCTCTTTTATGACCAGAACTGGCATTCCATTCCCTGTAAGTATGACATCGCCATCGGTTTCGGTGAAGTATCCATCACATTCAGCACGTCCGCCATCAAAGATCTGCGCACATTCGTGCTCTCTCTCTACTTCTATATCGACAGCGCCATACTGCTCTTTATATTTTAGCTTAAATGGAAGCCATCGGTAGGTGTATTCGGGAACCAGCGCGCCGTACACAACAAGCACGCCCTTATTCCTGACGAAATCATCAAAGAATCGCTTATTCGCCTCGATTCCGCGAAGTATTTTTGTGTACTGTGAATTCGCAAATCCTGTCGGGATGATCATGGCTCTGGATCGTGGTAGAAACGGTGTTCCGATGGCGCCAGAGCCGATGCGCTGATATGATAGCCCATGCTCGGAAAAGAGTTTCTCGAAGAGCAGTTCGCAGTCCCAGATCAGTGTGATGTCAGGCATTGCATCTGTTTTGGACGATCACTGGAGGCTGCCCCGATCTCAACCATGGTACATCGTCTGCACAGGATCAGGTTTTCCAGGCGTCTTTTGCTGGAAATTGATGTTTGGAAGCGGCATCGCGGGCGGGAGTCCGAGTGTTGTGGACAGCCTCATTGCAAGCGGAGCAAGGTTTGTGACCATTGCATTCGCAATCTGATTCTGAACGTCCGAAGGAGCTTTTCCACTATCCCAATCGGTTTTGATCTGAGTTAACTCCTTTTCACCTGAATAATAGTCAGAAAATCCCTCAAACCGTATATGTCCGATATTCGGACTCAAATAATTGATTGAGAATGCATATTCCACCCTCAAAACCGTTTTCTCTCCAAATGGCGTCTGTCTTGGCACAACTACAGTGTTCTTCAGGTTGATATCATAGTTGATACTGATATTCTTATACTTCCTCGCCTCTTCCGGATCCGTGTATACCTTGGATTCGACCTGTGTTACTCTGAAATTTACAATCATGTGTATCCTCCTTTAACCATTTTCGTACCTCTATTCATCGCTATTATCCCTGTTCTGACGAGTTCCTTGATTCCGAACCGTGCCAGCATATCTTCGATTGCCTTAACCTTGCCTTCATCACCTGTAACCTCGATGATTAACGTTTCTGCACCGACATCGATGATCTTTGCACGGAATATATTTGCGATCTGCATGATCTCAGATCTTGTGCCTGCATCGGCAGCCACCTTGATGAGCACCAGTTCCCGATCAACCGATTCGGATGAGGGGAGATCGCTTACCGATATCACATCGATCAGTTTTCCTAGCTGGCTCATTACCTGTGCAAGCACACGATCATCCCCCCTGACAACGATCGTCATTCGTGATATCTCAGGGTTCTCTGCCGTGCCGACCGCAAGACTCTCGATGTTGAACCCGCGCCTGCTGAACAACCCTGAAACGCGTGCAAGCACGCCTGGTTTGTTATCCACCAGTACTGCAAGTATGTGTCTCATGCTACCCCCGCACCAGGTTCAAGAATCTCATTTATTGCTGCACCAGCAGGAACCATCGGAAATACGTTCTCCATGGGATCGATCATGAAATCGATGATCACTGGCTTATCTGCTGCAAGCGCTTCGGATATCGCAGAAGGTACCTCTGACGGTCTCTCTGCACGGATGCCGATTGCACCGTAAGCCTCTGCCAGTTTCACGAAATCCACGCTATGTGTCAGATCGGTATGCGAGTATCTCCTCTCGAAGAATAGTTCCTGCCACTGCCGCACCATTCCGAGACGGCTGTTGTCGAGGATTGCCACGATCACACCGATATCGTTTGTAACGACCGTTGCAAGTTCCTGTGATGTCATCTGGAATGAGCCGTCACCAGCGATATCGATGACAGTTTTGTCAGGGCATCCAACCTTCGCTCCCATCGCAGCAGGAAATCCATAACCCATGGTACCAAGCCCGCCGGATGTGATGAAGGTACGTGGGTTCTCGTACTGGAAGTACTGTGCTGCCCACATCTGGTTCTGCCCGACCTCGGTCACGATAATCGCATCAGGGCAGGCTTTACGTATCTCCTGAACCACGTACTGCGGCTTGATCACTGTATCGCTCTGCTGGTACTGGAGCGGATACTCCTTCTTCCACCTCTTAACCTTCTCAAGCCACGCTTCTCTTCTGCTTTTCTGCAAATATGAGAGTAGCGACTGCAGAATCGCTTTTGCATTCCCGATGATCGGGAGATCAACTCTTACGTTCTTTCCGATCTCGGCTGGATCGATATCGATGTGGATGACCTTTGCATGAGGTGCAAATGCCTCGATCTTTCCTGTCACACGGTCATCAAACCTTGCGCCGATCGCGATCAGGAGATCGGATTCCTGTATCGCGTAATTGGCATACCTGGTGCCGTGCATGCCGAGCATACCGAGCGATAACGGATGTGACTCAGGAAATGCTCCGATGCCGAGCAGTGTCGTTGTCACAGGAGCCATGATCGCCTCTGCAAATTTAAGCAGTTCCGGTGACGCATCCGAGATGATAACACCGCCGCCTGCATAGATGACCGGTCTGCTTGCCTCTGTGATCATCGATGCGGCACGTTTTACCGCATTTACATCAATATCGATATCAGGATGATAACCGCGCAGATGCACCTTTTTCGGATATTCAAATTCAAACTCAGCAGTTGAGACATCCTTTGGCAGATCGATCAGAACCGGACCTGGTCTACCTGTTGATGCGATTAAAAAAGCTTCTTTGATGATTCTTGGAAGATCCTCCACATCTCTTATCAGATAATTGTGTTTTGTGATTGGAAGTGTAATTCCAGTGATATCTGCCTCCTGAAAGGCATCATTCCCGATCATGGATGTCGGAACCTGTCCTGTGATACCGATGATCGGAACTGAATCCATGTATGCATTTGCGATGCCTGTAACAAGATTGGTGGCACCAGGTCCTGATGTTGCAAGACATACCCCAACCTTGCCGGTTGCTCGCGCATATCCGTCTGCTGCATGTGCTGCACACTGCTCATGCCTGACCAGGATGTGCCTGATATCCGCATCATACAGTTCATCATAAAGCGGCAGCAGTACACCTCCAGGATATCCGAAGATCGT
>PIXW01000007.1 GCA_003601535.1 ANME-2 cluster archaeon | reverse complement strand
TCATACACCCGCACAGCTGTCCCTTCCATGAACGCGACGCCGTCCTCCGCGATTGTCACACGCAAGTCTCCGCCTGTGGTATGCACAGTCACCCGGTCACCGGTTCTCCCGAGTCTGTGGGAGATGAATGCGGATGCAACAGAGCCTGTTCCGCAACTCAAAGTCTCTTGTTCCACACCCCGTTCGTACGTCCTGATCCTGATCTCATGATCATTCTCGATTCTCACAAAGTTCACGTTCGCACCTTCTGGAAAGACAGGTGCATATCTGATCCCTGGTGCGATCTCATCGATTGCGAGATTCAGATCATCCACAAAGATGACTGCATGTGGAACGCCGGTATTTGTGGAATGGACCTCGTATCCACCAGGATATTCGATACCACTGTATACAGGTGTGCCCATATTCACCCGTATCCATCCGGAATCGACGTCGACTTTCATCACGCCTGCGAGCGTCTCGATGGTGCATGTTTCCGAATTCAGATATTTTTCATCGATTGCGTACCTGACAAGGCAGCGTATGCCGTTTCCACACATCTCTGCCTCTGATCTGTCTGGCTGGAAGAGCCGCATCCTGATATCCGCGTGATCAGCCTTTGAAAGAAACAGCACGCCGTCTGCCCCTATCCCGAACCTGCGGTCACAGTATCTCGCAGCGAAACCGGGTTTGTCCTGGACAACCTCGCCATCGTATTCGTCGATTAAGATGAAGTCGTTTCCGTTCCCATGCAACTTTGTGAATCTGATCATGATACCACACCATCGCTCGTAACTCTGCTCTCCCCATTGATCTTCTGCACCGTGATCACGTTCTCGTACTTCTCATTGAATGTATCGTCATGAGATATAACAAAAATCTGTTTGAATCCTGATATGTTCAGTATCTGTTCCGAAAGTTTCTCTCTTCGTATCTCATCCATATTCTGGGTCGGTTCGTCAAGAAATACAACATCACACCCGGAGAGTACCTTTAATAATGCGAAACGCGCCGCAAGCGAAGAACACATCTGTTCCCCACCACTGAGTTGATTGAACTCCTTCTCCTCACCATGCTCTGTTATGACGATGGCATAGTCGTGCGTCCATCTGAGTTCCTGCGTGTAATCGTTGATGATCTCGCAGTATATCCGGTTAGCCTCCTCCCCTATGTTTTTAATTAATTTTCCTGCGACCAACTGAGCAGAATCCTTGAGTGTTGTTCTTATGAACTCGACGTAACTCCAGAAACCTCTCTTCGATTCACACTCTCTTTTCAGTTCTTCTTTTTTCCTGATCAGAGACTCCATATCTTTAAGATCGTTTTTTAATCTTTCGAGGTTCTTTGATATCAGCGTATACTCGGTCCTCTTGCTTCCAAGTTCGATATTTCTCTGTTCGTACTCCCTGTTCACTCGTTCAAATACTTCATAATCGAACATCGATCTATATTCGGTCAGATCCTTAACGAGATGCTCCCTCTCTGATATCTTCTTCGAAATTTCGCTGCTCAATTCGTCGCATTTACGCTGATGCGCATCCGCATTATCCGCATTCTTCTCATTTTGCAGATATCTTCTGTAATATGGTTCGCAGTCCTGCATGATCTTCCTCGCATCCTTCTCCCTGGAATCGAGGTCTGAAAATTCAGATAATCCCAACCTTATCTCGAATAATTTAGATTTCTCCAGTTTTATGGCGTTATCGTCGACTTTTATCCTCTCCAGTTCTTTTGTTCTGGCATCGATCAGCGCATCCATCTTCGATGCCTGCTGCATAGGATCGTTCAGTTCCTTCAATTCAGTCTCCATGATCCCTATTACCTTCTCCATCTTCTCGCGCAATTCAGGTGCATCCTGAATGGAGGGCAGATACTGAGAATATCGCTCTCTGAACGCCTCATGGGATTTTTTCAGATCGCTCTGACGTTGCTTCAATCCATCCTGCACATCAGATCTCTTTTTTAACTGTCCTGTTATCTCTGATATTCTGGATTTGTAGACCTCCATCCTCTTTTTTGGATTGTTCAGGTCTTTTAATTCTTTCTCAATCCGTTTAAGTTCATCTTTTGTGGATCTTAGTTCGTTATCTCTTTCATTGAGCCTATTTTCAAAATAATCAGAAAAACTGCTGACCGCAGCGCATTTAACCCCGTCAAGAATCGGGCACAGGTTTGTATCCCCAGTCTCCCCCTTCTTCATCCGTATCTTCTTTATCTCGGAAGCGATAGCAGATCGCTTTCCAGTTATAGTATGTTTCTTGCTTTCGAGTTCCTCCTGTTTCTTCACATCTGGTTCGATCTCCTTCTGCTTCCCCTCAATCTCTCTCAAATTCTCTGAAAGCGTTTTGAATTCTTCTATCGACTTTTTCAGATCGCTGATATCCGATTCTATCAAAATAATCTCTCTTATTCTGTCTTCCGCATCCTTTATCTGTTTTTCAAGCTGCTGCTGCTTTTTCACCAGTGGTTCGATCTCTTTCAGTGACTTTTTATTATTTTCCAGTTCGTTCAGCAGAGCATTCTTTCTTTCCAGTTCTGTTTCCATCTGCTTTAGCTTAGTCTCCTGCTCACGCATCTGCTTCTCGATACGGTCCCGTTTCTTCCTCTCTTCACCCAATTCCTTCAATCGTTTCTGTGCATCCAGATACTTTTCCTTTGCATCTATCGTATCCTCGAGTACTTTTTTTGCGATCAGAGAATCTTCCAGCTGTTTTTTTGCGATGGTAAGGTGTTTTTTCAGCTCTTCAACATCTCTTCCCATCTTCTCCACTTCTTTCTCTGTAGAATCGATCAATTCCTTCCTTTTACCCAGATCGTCCCTCTTCAGTTGCAATTGCTTTAACTGTTTCTCCAGTTTGGTTATATCTTCCTTTATCTCCGAAACTCTGATTCGTTCACCCTCGTAGTCCTCTTTAAGCTCGTCATATTTGGCGGTGCCGCCCTTCAGTTCATGATACTCATTTTTCAGACTCTCAATCTCGGTTTTGATGATCTTTGAGACGTCGCCAAGGTTCTCGAATGCTCTCCTGTACTCCTCCACCCGGAGAATATTGTCAAAAACCTTTTTTCTCACCGCTGGAGTTGAAAGGAACGATGACGTGAACGTTCCCTGCGGAACCCCGACAGCATTCTCGAATATGGGCGAGAGGTCACCTGGACCCAGGACACCACCGAAAAGATTCTCCACGATCCAGTCCTGTACATCGACCTTTCCGACTGCAATCCGCCCGATCGATGATTCGACACTATACTCACCCTTAACCGACCGTGTAATCACATATTCCAGATCATCAGACGCAACGACATGAACTCTGACTTCTCCGGTCTTCTCTCCCTTCCGCAGGAACTCCTTTTTGCTGTATGGGAGCTCGTCAAAGAGCGCAAATCCGATGCTCTCAAGGATTGTTGTCTTGCCAGCACCATTCTCCCCGCTGATGCCATTGACCCCTGGTTTGAACCGGATGGTCTCGTTCCGGTATGATTTGATATTCCGGAGTTCGACTGAATTAATCCACATCTGTCTCACCCGCCCCAGTTCCGCCTCTACCAAATGGCAGATCGATCTGTTCCTTATTTTTAGGTTTAACCACACCATACGAGTTTTTCATGCGCTCAAGAATGATCCGCGGATCAGTCCCGGTAACAGCGAGTTGTTTCGCCTCGATGACCATATCCGTGACATCGTTCAAATGATTTCGATAAGGTGTGCCCTTGACCATCTCTTCGATAACCGATCGTTCGATCTCTGCTCTGGAGATGTCATGGTTATCAACGCTGATCGGCTCCTTCGTATCGATGATCCGCACATTGACCCATAGTGGATCGAGCCGATCAGAAACTTTTTTTCTTATTTTTTCGATGGATATCTCTGTTTTAGGGAATTTTAGATCGCCATGTAGTGTAATCTCTACGAGCGGTTTTGCATCCCCGCGGGGAACTCCATCGACGACCGATTGGATATTGTTGTACAGATCAGGAATGGATCGTATTCCACTGGTATCGATGCCGAACCGCTCAACATGGCGTGGTTTTGCCCTCTGGAACGATGCTTCACCATCCACGACATGGTAGAACCCCTTTGGCTTATTATGTTCAGCCATCGAGACCATCTCGCAGCTTCCTCCATTGAATATCCATCCACCGTACTCGTATCTTATATGATAATGTCCGAGCGCAAGATAATCGACCACATCACGTAACGGAATCAGGGAATTGTAGGATAACTCCCCGATGCCGGTCGTACTGAGTATCCCCTCCATCCCAAAGTGCATCATAAGAATCGTATAATCCGGTTTACCGAATATGTCATTGATCGTTTCGATCTCTCCTGCGATATCAGGTATCGCACTCCGGGTCTGCGATCCAATGTATTTGACACCGAAGATGCGTGCACCATCGATATCAATGAAATCCCCCATCAGTTTGATCCCGTGTTGCTCCACCGGTTTGATCCGGATCAATCGCAGTAACCCCTGCGCATCAAGGATCTGCATCCATCCGTTCACATCCCGGCGATACGCAAGATCATGGTTTCCCTCGATCGCATACACCGGAATATTGTGTTCTTTTAACTTCCTCAGGATCTTATACGCCTGCAGATATGTTGGTGCATTGATATTCCTTTTATGGAAGAGATCTCCGGCTATGAGTAGAAATTCCGCATCTGATTCGATCGTATAGCGAGCAACCCGGTCGAAAGCGCGTGCAAAATCCTTGAACCGCTCCGCAAGACCGTACTGGACATACCCGAGATGGAAATCACTCGCATGCACGAAGTTCATTGGTACGTGCTCTTCGTTCACAAACACATTAATATATCGATATCAGACCTTGGTATAGGAAGATCCATGAACCTTCACATACAGGTACTGCTTCTTGCGGTTGCGATGGACATACTATTCGGTGAGATGCCAGGAACTATCCATCCAGTGGTATGGCTCGGTGCGCTGATACGGCAGACATCCAGAATATGCGAGCGTGTGCGATGGAAATACGTATCCGGATTGATGCTGGCGTTGATCTGTGTGTCATGCGCTCTTGTTGTTGGGATTCTACTGACGCACATAACCGCACATCTCCCCATCACCGGTCTCTTCATGATGGCGTACTTTTTGAAATCGACATTCTCGATACGATCGCTTATCAGTTCTTCGAATCTGATCTACAAGGATCTCTCTGCAAACGATCACAAGAGCGCAAGAAAAGACTTGATCTCGCTTGTAAGCAGGGACACAACGACACTTGACTCGCACAGAATTGCGTCGGCGGCGATCGAATCGACTGCTGAGAACTTTGTGGACGGTATCCTCTCACCGATACTCTATTATGCATTATTCGGAATTTCTGGCGCCCTTGCGTACAAAGCAATCAATACACTCGACTCGATGGTCGGATACAAAAACGAGCGGTTCCGCAAGATCGGTTTCGTATCTGCAAGACTGGACGATATCGTCAACTGGATTCCTGCAAGATTGTCTGTTTTCGTAATTCTCATCGCATCCGTCCCGTATAGTCCGGTATCAGCACTCAAAACCTGTATACGTGACCACGCATGCCCGGCATCTCCGAACTCAGGATTTCCGATGGCAGCTATTGCTGGTGCGCTTTCGTGCAGACTTGAGAAACCTGGAAGTTACGTTCTTGGCAGTGAATATCCTGACCCTGACCCGCAGCAGATCCTTCAGGCGAACCGGATCGTGCTGATTGCCTCGTTTATTCTGATTGTGGCGGTTGTGATGGGGTTGCTGCTGCCGATCTGAAGATTGTAGAGAGACTGATGGCAGATTAATCACCCAACCCTCTTCTTGAGCGCAGCAATCTTATCCCGGAGCGCGATAGCCCTCTCAAAATCGAGTTTGTCTGCTGCTTCCCTCATCTCTGCCTCGATCTCGATCAGGAGATTCGGGATATCCTTCTTTGGTATGTGTTTCACATCCTTTATCTCGATCTCCTTCTCCTTTATCGCCTTCACAATAGTCGCAGGAACGATTCCATGCTCCCTGTTGTACTCGATCTGAAGCATCCTCCGCCGCTTCGTCTCGGCTACGGCATGCCGTATCGAATCGGTCATGGTATCCGCATACAGCACCACCGTTGAGTTCACATTCCGCGCAGCCCGCCCTATCGTCTGTATCAGGCTTTTCGTGTCCCGCAGGAAGCCCTCCTTGTCAGCATCAAGGATTCCGATGAACCCGACCTCAGGTATATCGAGCCCTTCTCTCAGGAGATTTATCCCGACGAGAACGTCAAACTTCCCCAACCGGAGCTCTCTTATTATCTCGGTTCGTTCAAGCGTATCGATATCGGAATGGAGGTATCTTGTCTTTATCCCGCATTCTGCAAGATATTCTGTTAATTCCTCGGCAAGCCTCTTTGTAATCGTTGTAACAAGGATGCGCTCACCGCGTTTTACTGTAGCATCAATTTCGCTCTTCAGATCATCGATCTGACCGGTAACAGGTCGCACAAAGACCTCTGGATCAACAAGACCTGTGGGTCTTATGATCTGCTCAACCACCTGCCCGGACACCTGCCGTTCATACTTCCCTGGTGTTGCCGACATGAAGATCACCGTATTTCGCTTCATATACTCTTCAAACTCGTCAAACCTGAGGGGGCGGTTGTCAAGTGCTGTTTGCAGCCTGAAACCATAATCCACCAGACTCTTCTTTCTGGCGTAATCCCCGTTGTACATCCCGTGGAGCTGCGGGATCGTCTGGTGGCTCTCATCGATTATGATCAGAAAATCGTTTCCAAAGTAATCAAGAAGAGAATAAGGCTTCTCTCCCTTCTTTCTCCCATCGAAGTGGAGCGAATAGTTCTCGATCCCCTTGCAAAAGCCAGTCTCCTCGATCATCTCGATATCGTAGAGCGTCCTCTGCTTCAACCTGTGAGCTTCAATCATCCCGAGTGTTGGGAGATTCCTCTCAAGTTCCTCTTTTATCGATGCTATCGCTTCCCTGATTCTGTCCTCGGGGATCACAAAGTGTCTTGCAGGATAGATAAAGAAATATTTAAATTTCTCAATCACATTTCCTGTATTCTTGTCGATCTCAGCGATCGTCTCGATACGATCACCGAACATCTCCACACGTATGATATTGTTGAAATACCCTGGGATAAAATCGATCGTATCCCCTTTGACCCTGAATCTCCCTGGCATCAGTTCGATATCGTTTCTCTCGAACTGTATCTCTATAAGCCTTCTTAGAAATTTGTTTCTTGGGATCTCCTGCCCGACCGTTATCTCAAAACCCATCTTCCGAAACGTCTCAGGAGCTCCGATGCCGTATATGCACGAGACCGACGAGACGACGATCACGTCCTTTCTTGAGGACAGTGATGCGGTTGCAGCGAGCCTCATCTGCTCGATCCTGGGATTTATCTGCGCGTCCTTCTCTATGTACTGATCCTTCTGCGGAATGTAGGACTCTGGCTGATAGAAGTCGTAATATGACACGAAATACTCAACCCGGTTCTCAGGGAAGAATTCCTTGAACTCACTGTACAGCTGGGCTGCAAGCGTCTTGTTGTGTACGAGAACGAGCGTTGGCTTCTGAACCTTGCTTATGACATTAGCTATTGTAAACGTCTTTCCTGAGCCAGTCACACCGAGGAGCGTCTGATAGTTGTGATTCTTTCGTATGCCTGCAACCAGCTTTTCTATTGCTTCTGGCTGCGAACCTTTTGGCTTGAAATCCGATACCAGTTTGAATTTCATCTCAACAGTTCCTTTTTGCGCAACAGTCTGTTATAACTGATCGCAAACCTGTGTGCTTCATCCCTTATCTCCTGTATCAGTTTCAGGGCTTTGCCTCTCCTGGGAAGTCGTAGCGGAAACGCCAATCCCGGTGTATGTATCTCTTCGAACTTCTTTGCAATGGATATGATGGGAATTTCGAGACCGAGTTTTTTGAGCTCTCTTACCCCCGAATTCAACTGCCCGGTACCGCCATCGATTATGATCAGATCAGGCATCTCTGAACTCTCCTTGAGAAGCCTTGTGTACCGCCTTCTTACAACCTCGGCAATCGCTTTTGTATCGTCAATTCCATCGACTGTTTTGATCCTGAACCGCCTGTAATTGCTTTTGTCAGGCTTTGCATCCCTGAACTGCACCATGGACCCGACAGTGGATGTGCCTGAGAGGTGCGATATATCAAAGCACTCGATTACAACCGGGATATCTGGAAGGTGAAGCGCACTTTTGAGCGCCTCCAGTTTCTCGATATCAGAGAAGAATGACGCTTCCACATTCTTTATGACGAGATCCAGTAACTGCTTCTTGTCTCCGATCTTTGGCACCTTAACCGATACCCTGCCACCCCTCTTCATCCTGAGAAACGAGATCAGCGAAGAATCGATCTCCTGCGGGAGCAGGATCTCGGCAGGCACGGTATTCTCAGAATAATACCGGATCAAAAACTCCTCAAGGAAATTATCCCTGTACTCGAATTCAAACTCCTGCTTGTTCTCAAGAGTCCCTTTATAGACGTTGAAAAGGATAAGATAAACTCTCTCGTTTCTCACGATGTAATTTATGATATCCTCATCGTATCTCTTTGAGAGCTCCATCTTCTGCTTTTCCATGAGCCATTCGATCGCTTCGATCTGATTGCGCAGTTTTAACGCACGCTCGAAGTCGAGTCTGTCTGATGCTTCCTTCATCTCGCGCTTTTTGGATTTGATGAGTTCGGTTGTCCCGCCCTTGAGAATCGACTCGACTGCCTGCATCCGCTCAGAATACTCGGCGCTCTCGATATTTCCGGCGCACGGCGCAGAGCATAGATCGATATGATATCTCAAGCACGGCTTCTCTGGCATCCTCTTGCATGTTCTGATCTGAAATGTCTTCCTTAAGACAGAGAGGATATGATCACGCGCTGCGGCTGAGACGAACGGTCCGAAGAATTTGCCGGTATCATCCTTTCTTCTTGCAACGAGCAAGCGAGGAAACTTCTCTTCTGTTAATTCGATGTAGGCATACCGCTTCGAATCCTTGAGGTCGATATTGTACTTCGGGCTGTTCTTCTTTATGAGATTGTTCTCAAGGATCAGTGCTTCAACTTCATTGTCGGTCACAATGAAATCGACGGAATCGATGTTTCGGACCAGCGCTTCCGTCTTCGGGTCGAGATCGTTCTTCTGGAAGTAGCTTCTGACCCTCTTTCTCAGATTCTTTGCTTTTCCGACATAGATGATCCTCCCGGAGACGTCTTTGAAGAGGTAGCATCCCGGATTCTCAGGTATGTTGGAACGATCGATCATGGCTATGTTGGTATCTGTGCAGAGAACTTATCCAATGTATGACTCAAGGAGTTTCGCTGTCATATTTTTAAGGTTGTGCTTCCACGGACTGCATGTCTTAGATATGGGGCATTTCCACGGGTTGTACTGGAAGATGACCGCGATTTGAAACAGGAGATACTGAAAAACTACTTCCAGACCATCTACCTGAAGGACATAATATATCCAAACAACATCAGGAACAATAAAGATGTATTTGACCTGCTATATTTTGTGATCTCAAACACAGGACAGACGTTCTCGTACTCAAGCATTGGAAAAACCCTCGGCATTGCAGCAGAAACTGTGAAAGAATACATAAGGTATGCGGAAAGTTCGTACCTGCTATACACACTGACCAAATACGACGTATCTGTGAAAAAACAGCTCGCAAACCCCAAGAAACTGTACTGTCTGGATACCGGGCTGGTAAACTCAATATCATTCAGGTTTTCAGAGAACAGGGAGAGGTTACTTGAGAACCTTGTGTGCACAACATTGAGGAGGGATAACAAAGAGATATATTATCACAAGGGAAACTATGAATGCGACTTCTTGATAAGAGACGGTCTTAAGATAACCGAAGCACTTCAGGTAACGGTTTCCTTACAGGATGACGCTACACGGAAAAGAGAGATAAGGGGTTTGTTAGAAGCAATGAAAGTGCATAATCTTGACGAAGGTGTCATAATATCTGAGAAAGAATCTGATGTGCTCGTAATAGATGACCAAACTATCAGAATCAAACCCGTCTACGAATGGCTCATGCCCGATGCGGAAAGAATGTAGGATTAAACGAATACGCTCCGGTGACAGCGATTTTGATAAAATAATAGAATGGTAGAATGATAGAACTCGTGAGAATCCATCTTCTTCACCGGAGCACCAGATCATATCCAGTGCCAATCAAGCGGTATCAGAATAAGAGTATAGAGACCGCTCAGGTCATTGAGGAACTGATAGTGCTGCCAGGATTCTGGGAGCTGGGCTAAAGAATCTCTCTCAAAAATTCTCCGGTATAACTCCCAGCGCTCGCTGCAATCTCCTCAGGCGTCCCTTCTGCAACCACCATACCACCATCATCGCCTCCTTCGGGACCGAGATCGATGATATGATCCGCAGATTTAATCACATCCGGATTGTGCTCGATAACAACCACTGTATTGCCCTTATCCACGAGATCGTTCAACACCGTTATCAGCTTCTTGATGTCATGGAAATGGAGCCCTGTTGTGGGCTCGTCCAGCAGGTATAACGTCTTTCCAGTCGCTCTCTTCGATAGTTCCTTTGTCAGCTTGATCCGCTGTGCTTCTCCGCCTGAAAGAGTGGTGGACCTCTGCCCGAGCTTGATATATCCAAGTCCGACCCTTATCAGAGTCTCAAGCTTCTGTCTGATCGATGGGATATTCTCGAAGAGCCGCAGTGCTTCTTCGGCACTCATATCAAGAACATCGGCTATCGTTTTTCCCTTGTATCTCACTTCCAGCGTCTCCTTGTTGTATCGCTTCCCTCTGCACTCCTCGCACTCCACATAGATATCAGGCAGGAAGTTCATCTCGATCTTGATGACTCCGTCCCCGTCGCATGCTTCGCATCTGCCTCCGCTGACATTAAACGAGAATCTTCCAGGTTTATATCCTCGAATCTTCGCCTCTTTTGTCTCTGAAAAGATCTTCCGTATCTCATCAAAGACTTTTGTGTAGGTTGCAGGATTGCTCCTCGGCGTCTTCCCGATGGGGCTCTGATCGATCACGATCACCTTGTTGATCTCTCTTCCCGAGCGAATCTCGTCGTGCGACCCTACCCTCTGTCTGGAACCATGCAGCTTCCGCATCATCCCTCTGTACAGTATATCGTAGATGAGCGTGGATTTCCCGCTTCCTGAGACACCTGTAATGAGTGTGAGAACGCCCGTTGGTATTGTAACGTCGATATTCTTTAGATTGTTCTCCCTGCACCCTTTGAGCTGGATAAACCCTCTGGGAGTTCTCCTCCTATCAGGTAGTCCTATTTCAAGCTCTCCTGAGAGATACTTTCCAGTGAGCGACTCCGGATTCTGTTCGATCTCTTCGGGAGTTCCTTTCGCAACCACGAATCCACCATTACGTCCTGCGCCAGGACCCATATCAACGACATAATCCGCTCTCCGTATCATCTCTTCGTCATGTTCCACAACAATAAGCGTGTTACCGATGTCGCGCAGCCTGTGCAGCGTCCCAATTAACTTCTGGTTGTCTCTCTGGTGCAGACCGATGGATGGCTCATCCAGAATGTACAGGACCCCCATCAGGTTGGATCCGATCTGGGTTGCAAGCCGTATCCTCTGCGCTTCGCCTCCCGAAAGCGTACTCGAAGCTCTCGAAAGCGTGAGATAACTGAGACCGACATTGGCAAGAAAATCAAGTCGATCTCGTATCTCTTTTAGAATCTGTCCTGCGATCTCAAGCTGTTTCTCTGTGAGATCGAGTTCTCGCATAAATTCGATGCACCTGCCGATCGACATGTCTGTGATATCGATTATCGATCTTCCCCCGACGGTAACTGCCAGAATCTTTTGTTTCAGCCGTTTTCCCTCACACTCCGGGCATGGGGAGATTCTCATGAACCGTTCCAGTTCGTGCCGCCGGTGTTCGGATTTTGTCTCTCTGTACAGCCGTTCTGACTGGGGCAGAAGCCCTTCCCACCCGCTCCTGTAATTCTGAAATGGGATCAGCTCATCTGTGCCGTACATCAGGATATTGTACTGCGCAGAAGAGAGGTCTTCTATCGGTGTAAAGATGTCGAATCCGAAGTGCTTTGCAACAGCAGCCACTGTCTCTCCTCGCCATCCACCGATCGCGTTTTTATAGATTGCAATCGCGCCGCCGGCGATGCACCGGCTCTTATCAGGGATTATAAGGTCCGGGTCAAAGTTCATGGTTATGCCAAGCCCGTGGCAGACAGGACATGCGCCAAATGGGCTGTTAAACGAGAACATCCTCGGCTGCAACTCTTCAAACGTGATACCGCAGATCGGGCAAGCCATCTTCGATGAATACATGAACTCGCGACCGTCTTCGTCAAGTACGGTTACGAGACCATCTGACCTTTGTAGTGCGTTCTCAACTGCTTCAGCCAGTCGCGACCGGTCATCAACGTGCAGTCTGTCGATGACTATTTCTATGTCATGTTTTTTATACCTATCAAGTTCTATTTTTTCATCGGTCCTGTAAATCTCTTTGTTGACCCGTACTCTGGTGTATCCTTCCCTGTTGAGGTCGGATATCAGTTTTTCGTACGTACCTTTCTTCTGTCTGATTACAGGAGATAGAACGATGATCGATCCTTTCGTATCCTCAGCGATTCGTTCTGCAATCTTCTCGGGTGATTGTGCAGCGATCTCGATATGGTGTACCGGACAGTGGGGGATGCCGATCCTTGCAAACAACAGTCGCAGATAGTCATAGATCTCTGTAACGGTTCCGACAGTGCTTCTCGGATTCTTGCTCGTCGCTTTCTGCTCAATTGCGATGGCAGGCGAGATTCCTTCGATCGAATCGACATCCGGCTTGCTCATAACCCCAAGAAACTGCCTCGCGTACGCTGATAACGACTCGACATACCGTCTCTGCCCCTCAGCGTAGAGCGTATCAAACGCTAAGGTCGATTTTCCGCTACCTGAGAGTCCTGTTATCACTATAAACTTGTCTCGTGGGAGCTCAAGATTTATATCCTTCAGGTTGTGTTCCCTTGCTCCTTTGATGATGATCCTGTCCATCGGTATGAGAATGCAGGATCATTGTATATAGTTGTATTTACATCACAACCTTCCGAAACTATTATCATAGAATCGCGCATTGCATGAAGACAAAGGTGATATGATAATGGTAGATATCGTAGAAGCACTGGTACCCGGCGGAAAAGCAACCGCAGGACCGCCGCTTGGACCCTCACTCGGACCGCTTGGCATCAACATTAAACAGGTGGTCGATGACATCAATGAGGCAACGAAGGATTTCGATGGCATGCAGGTACCGGTCAAGGTGATCGTCGATGCCGATAAGAACGTGACAGTCGAGGTTGGAATACCCCCGACCGCATCACTGATTCTAAAGGAACTCGGGATCGAGAAAGGATCTACAGAGGACGAGGTTGTCGGAGATCTCAGTATCGAGCAGGTACTGCGGATCGCACGTATGAAAAAGGATGACGTTCTTTCCTACACGCTCAGGAATGCTTCAAAGGAGATCATCGGTACATGTGTGCCAATGGGCATAACCGTAGCTGGAATGCCGCCGAAGGACGCCCAGCAGGCGATCGATAGTGGTGAGATCGAGATCCCGGATGAGTGGTGAGATACTGGACATTGCACGCACCATCCTGCGTGAGGGGTTGATCTGTGATCACTGTCTTGGAAGGCAGTTCGCAAAGCTGTCCACGGATTTAACAAACGACGAGCGGGGCAGGGCGGTCAGACTGGTGCTCGCGATGATCGCAGACGCACAGGATGATCAAGTACTTCGATCTGATCTACAGCAGCCCAAACGGTGCTGGGTATGCAACGGCATCTTCGAGGAACTCGATGTATGGGCAGCGAGAGCGCTGAACGCTCTGGATGATATCGAGTATGATACGTTTCTTGTCGGTACACGCCCAGGCGGACTCCTGTCTGAGAACGAGGAATTGTTGTGGGAGACTGCTGGAACCGGTTATGCCGAACCATTGAAATCAGAGGTCAACCGGGAGGTTGGTAAACGCATAGCAGGCGTAACAGAGAAGGAAGTGGAGTTTACCGAACCGGACGTCGTTGTCCTGCTCGATATTGCACGGGATACGGTTCAATTACAGATCAGATCAGCGTACATCTATGGACGATACCGGAAACTGGTGCGTGGCATCCCACAGATCCGGTGGTACTGCACAGAGTGCAGAGGGAAGGGGTGCGAACGGTGCAGTTTCACAGGAAAGATGTATCCGGAGTCGGTGGACGAACTGATCGCAGTTCCGGTTGTAGAAGCGATGAAGGCTTCCGGTACCGCGTTTCATGGCGCAGGGCGCGAGGACGTCGATGCACGCATGCTCGGGAGCGGAAGACCGTTCGTTCTTGAGGTGAAGAAGCCGCGTAAACGGAGGATCGATCCTGGCAGACTTGAGAAGGACATCAACGAATACTGCGGAACAAAGGTTGTTGTATCCGATCTCTGTTTTGTTGATCACCAAAAAGTGAGAGAAATCAAATCAGAGCAGTATGACAAGGCGTATCTTGTAACGATCTCGTGTTCCGGTGTCAATCGTGATACACTGATCCGCGGATTGGATGCTATAACCGGTGTGATCAGACAGAGGACGCCATCAAGGGTTGCTCATCGAAGATCTGATCTGGTGCGGAAGCGTGAGGTCTATTCCGCTGTGCTTGAATCATTCTCGATCGATTCTGCGGTCATCAGAATCGAGTGCGAAGCAGGGCTATATGTGAAGGAGTTGATCTCAGGGGATCATGGCAGGACTGTGCCGAGTTTATCTGAGGCGGTTGGCGCAGATGTGGCAGTCACCGAACTGGATGTGGTGGCTGTGAAGCCCGTTTCTGCGTGATCACCAGACTGGTGTTTGTGTAAAATGCTGCATTCACTTTCACCCCGCTCCTGGATCATTGATTTGCATATACGCTGCCAACGTGTATACCAAGGACGTGCAAAGCCCTACACGATTCTGGGCGGAGATGCATATTCCCTCCCCTCTTTTTATTTTTGAATCATCCAGGCATGGTGCATCATCTGCATACTCGCGAGCAGAAAACAGATATACCATCATCACGTCCAGATGTAACCACCCATGAAGATCACGATCGTCTCCCCTGACCTCTACACCTACGGTTCAATGGTGATCGGCGGAATCCTCCGGGACGCAGGATTCGATGTAACGCTCACAAAAAATGTGGATGCCTCTCCCAACGCAGACATAATACTGCTGAGTTTGTACTCGACCCTCCATCTCCTCGACAACAGAATCAGGGATTTCGCATCGCAGTGCAGCAAACCGATCTATGTCGGAGGTCCTGTCAGCGCATACCCTGACATCGTTCTCGGAGAACTGGACGTGGATGCCGTGGTAATCGGAGAAGGAGAAGAGTCAACGCTTGAATTGT
>PIXW01000073.1 GCA_003601535.1 ANME-2 cluster archaeon | reverse complement strand
GTGGGTGTGGTGTTCCAGACGTTTACATAGGAGGCTGGGTAAAGATAAACATTATTTGTATTGTTGAATAAATTGTTGTAGATGTTGTTTAGTCTATCGTATCGCAGATAAATCCCATATAGTGAATTATTCTCCATTGTAGAATTGGTTATCATGTTTGAAATCGAGTTATAGAATCTAATACCATACCGCTCATTGGAATCGGCTGTAGTATTCATTATCCTGTTATAATCACAATAACTCCCGTAGATTCCGGAATTACCATTATCCTTGCTTATAACATTGGAGAAATTGTTTGAATCAGAATTAGTATAGTAAATACCATCCCAGCCATTTGAATTGGTTGTAGCACCTTCAACATCGTTTGAATCGGAGTGATACCAGTAGAAACCATAGAAGTTACTTGAACTGGCTTCAATGTTTTTCATGGTATTTTGGTCGCAATGATATATGCAGAGACCATTGTTCTCGTTTAGGTTGAGAGTGATGTTCGTAAGATTGCTTGAGTTCAAATGCGATGCATAAATCCCGCTACCTTGGTAGTTTGAGTTCGAAACCACATCTTCCATCGTGATTGAATCCGAGTACTCCAGTTTCACCCCATTGTTCCGGTTGCAGGATGTGTTCGCATTACTTATGCTCGAATTTGTTACTTTGTTGGTGGCTGAGCCGTAGAGTTTGATTCCGTTCAGGAACCCGCTCACAACGCAGTTCCGTATCGTTATATTGTCCAGAGGGGTAGAATGAAACGCGTCAACATAGATACCAGTTCCGTAGGTGTCACCATCGCCCCCAATGGTCTTGTTCTGGCAGTCAAGGATTGTGGAATTCCTCTGTATCAATATACAGTCCCCATATTGCTCGGATATATCCGTATCCAGATAAACCGTAGAACCCGGCGCAGCAAAGCGTATCTTCAGGTTGCACTCGGCGCAGCTGCTGCAGTGCGTGTCGCCTGCCATGTACCTAAATGCCAGCGGAAGCCGGTCTATCGCTTCTGCCGCTCCGCCGGACAGATCGTATTCATTGTCGCAGAACCCGTCGCCGTCTGAATCTGTGCATGTGTCCGAGTATCCGTTTCCGGAAGAATTTGACCAGTAATTGCCCCCCATATACGTGCCGCCGAGAATATTTGTTCCGCTTGTGTTTGTTGTATTCAGGGAAGTAGCGTGGGTGATATCATCTGAAAGATGTAGGTTCCGATCATTTATGAAAATATTATTGTAGACACTGTTTGATCCGTTTTCGCCAAGAGATGCGCCTGTAAGATAGATCCCGTGATAGTAGTTGTTTTGGATATATGAATTTTTTATTGTGTTTGATGAAACCCCACCCATATAAATTCCATACCATCCATTTAAGTTTGCATTCATGTTATCAAAAATATTTGAATCAGAACTTCCAAAAGAATCACTCCCCATATAAATACCGGAAAAGCCATTTGAACTTGCATCTATGTTTGTGAAATTATTGTAACTGCAATTCTGAACCAAGTGAATTCCCTGACTGTTGCCTTTGAATACAGAATCAGAGACTGTGTTGGATCCCGAACCATATTGGAAATAAATGCCATAATTAAAATTTTGATTATTCTGGTTTGCAGTAATATTGGAAATATTATTATGTGATGAAGTATATAAATATAAGCCACTGCCATTTTCATTACTGTTCAAAACAGAATCCGTCAGGATATTTGAATCAGAGTTTTCAATTTTTATTCCATTCCACCTATTATTCCCTGCGACTATTCTAGATAAGTTATTATTGTTAGAATATTTAAACGTCAGCCCGTGCTCGTTGTAGCTCGAGCTTATATCTAAAAAGGTGGCGTTGTCTGTCAACAGGACATCTATCCCGTTATTCTTTAGCGCACTGTTGCCATGGACTGTTACATTTGATATCACTGAGTTGTCCGCATCGCACAGGATCAATTCCGATAAATCAAGATTCTCTATGTGTGAGGTGTTGTAATAGTACCCTATGGGTCTCCCGCCGGAGCCGGTTACATTGCTCAGATAATTTGGGCACCAGTACTCATCATTAGTACTTACTTCCATATCCTCGCGCGAGTTGTTCATAAAATTTGAGTCATCAAGCCAGTTATAAGCAGCATACGAAAAACAGATTCCTACGTCGTTTCTGCTTGCACTCAAATTTACAAGATGGGCATTATATGTAGCATATAGATAAAAGCCATCTTGAAAGTTTCCACTGGATTCTACATTTGTGATATTATTTCGCTTTGTATAACGCAATCGTATGCCTGTATAGGATGTAAGTGATTTTATATCCTCTAAAGTGTTATCGTTTGAATTATGGATATATACGTTTGAGGATGTCCAGTTCTGGACTGTGCAGTTCTTTATTGTTATATTCGAGTCAGTCTCTGATGCTCTGGAGATGTATACGCCGCACCATCCTGTACCATTGCCGTCTATTGTGTGCCCCTGGCAGTCAAGATTCACATCGTCTGCTGTTATCTCGATGCAGTTTGTGGCGGTTGAGTTGAAAATGTCCGAAGTTAGCCTGTAATTTCCGGGGTCGGATATTATCTGGCAGGACGTTATCTCCGTATCAGCTTCTACTACACCGACTGTTCCGATGAGCACGGTGAGGAGGAGTATTGTTGCTATGATCTGTTGTTTCACTGTTATTCTCCATTCAGCACGAACAGTTCAGCGGATATGCCCCCGGATCAGCGATATGCTCCATCAGCATCCGCACATCGAGAATGTTGATGTATCCGTTGGAATCGACATCGCCGGTGCACTCATGAGCGATCGGATTGCCAGCGGGGTTGACGCAGTGTTTCAGGAGCAGCACGAGATCTGTGGTGTCAACCTCGCCCTCGCCGGTAACATCACCACAGACTGGTTCCTGCCCGCCGTCCCAGCCCGCGAGGCGCGCCATCATATGCCAGACCCCCCGTCCTTTGAGCACACAATTTATTCTCGCTAAATTATCAGACCCGGGACCGTTGGAATGCGCACAGGCAGTACATCCAGAATAGCCACTCACACCACCTCCGGTTGTTAATTGTTCAAGTTCGGAACCGGAATTGTTAGTGCACCATTCCTGACCCCAGTTATTTGCACGACCCGAGTTATAATCCAGATCATCCCACATTGGTTTATCATAGTAGTAATTTCCATTGGGGTCATAATTTTCTATATCCGCGAAATCAAACAAAATTCTACCATTATCCAGACAATGCTGTCTTATCTGTTCGTTTGCTGTATGAATAAAACCACCTTCGCCCTGTCCTTGCGCATGACCTGTCATGAACACAAACTTGACGGGATGTTCGGCAGCTCGGGGGTTAGATCCACCTTTACTATATTCTGCAACAAGTATTTCCATATTTTCAAGATAACGTGTGATATTATGGCCATCGATACTGCACCATGACCACATAATGACATTAACATGGTAATTGTCAGTATTGTTCAACAGATTTCTGGTCGCGGTCACCCATGGGGTGACACCGTTTTCATCAATACAATCGCCCTGGCTCAGGTCAGCACATCCGGATATGCCATAATCATCGAAATCCAGACCGCTCGCCCCGCTATCAGACCACTCGTACGTTGATCCGAATGCCGGGAAATTTTCAAGTGCATTCATACCAGTAACCAGCTGGCTGCCGTGAGAGGTATGTTGATACGCAACGTGAAGGTCGCTTTTTGCCTGATTTATCCACTCATCCGGAATCTGGCTCAGATTCGTGCAGTTATGATCAACAATTATCGCCTCAGCGCACATCTGCGGAGCCAGCATGAGCGCAACAGTCATCCCAGCAAGTATTATCGTTCGTTTATTCATGAGTATGTCCTCCTGTAGTTACAATAACTACTGTCGTCGGGTGATATAAAAACGTATTCGAGCAGTTCTTGTCAGGACTGACGACGATATTACATGGCAGAAATGCGATTAGATCCGAAAGCGTCCCGAAATTGCGATCGCAGCAAATAGCAAACATTAATACGAACAGCCCTGATACTTCACATACGAAATGGGCAACACAGACAACATCAAAATCATGCACCCGCGCCCGAGCGCGATCGTCGCCGCGCTGTACACGCTCCGCGATCTTGACGCGGATGTTGCGATCCTGCACGGACCTCCAGGGTGCTCATTCAAGCACGCCCGCCTCCTTGAGGAGGATTCCCTGCGGGTTGTGACAACAGCGATGGACGAGACCGATTTCGTCTTCGGCGGGCGTGAACTGCTGACTGCGATGCTTGAGAAGGTGACCGACCTCTGGCACCCCGGGCTGATCGGGGTTGTCGGGACGTGCGCCAGCATGATCATAGGCGAGGACCTCCATCAGGCGGTCGTGGATGCCGATATCGATGCACCGGTGATTGAGGTCGAGATTCACGCGGGATACCATAAGAACACTCACGGAGTGATCGCGGCCCTCGAATCCGCACGAAACGTCGGGATAATCGATGACAATGAGTTTGAGCGGCAGAAGGGGCTACTCGAGGAGGCGACCGCGCTTGAAGAGGGGCACGGCGCAGCGAGCAAGGAGTACCTCGAGCCGTCGCGGGGTGACCTCAAGTACAGGGTCGCAGAGCGGATCATAGAACTGCTAAAAGACGGAAAAAGTTGCATAAACATACTGAATGCAAAGAAGGAGACCGCGTACATGTTTGCTGACATTCTTCTCGCGGTGAACGAGTGTGCCGAGCATATCGGCTCGGATTCGGAGATCGTTAACCTCGCAAATCTGGACACGGGCATCGGTCTTCCGAGGGTTAAGGGATATGCGGTGGACATCCTGCGCGACCTTGATGATTCCGGGGTTCGGATTCACGAGACGATCGGCGGGCTTGACGAGTATCCGATCGCAGGAAGGGTGGCGGGTGAGACCATCGGAAGCAGATACCCGGGATTTGATTTTACAGTAATATCCGGCGTTCCGCATGCAGTGCCGTTTGAGTCCATAGCAGGAATGGAGGTCATATCGGTCACAAACGGTCCGAGGCAGGTGCTTCCGTTAAAGGAGATGGGGCACTCCGCAGTCGTAGTCGAGATCGATCTGCATCCGAAGACGCTCGGTGTGAACCACATTGTTGAGTCTGAGCTGGGTGCGACGATGAGGGAGATGTGCGGGATTCTGGGCTGAACGGGCGGGCGGGTCTCAAAATCTCCAGATTTTAATGGATTCTGTGGTTTTCAAAAGATGCCGGAAGGGTTTTTTCATTCTTTGTGCCTTTGCGTTCTTGTTTTCCAATTTAACGCAAAGATGCAGAGACGCGAAGGGTGTTGTTAATCTTGTCTTCACGTTTTTTGCGTGTGTTCTTGCATCCAACTGACTAGTGCAATTTTACCCTGATTTTTGAAGTGGATACAACAATTCTGCATAATCACATTTTTCGAGTTACCATTTAATTTGAAGCGGATACTTTTAACGATCGTTCAGACTGCAAAGAAGTTGGGTGTGAGCGCGTATGATTATATCTACGATCGGGTCAGCAAGCGTTTTTGCTTGCCTTCGCTTGCCGGAATGATTGGAGCAAGGGAATTTTCGGAAATGGACTACGATACAGGGTAGATGAAGAGGTGGGTGTGGTTTTCATGGCACATCGCGCAAGAGCAGTAGAATGTTGATATGGGTGTACGTATGTTCAACTTGAGGGTAGGCTGTGAATAGGGGGTATGTCTTCACTCGGGGGTATTACCAATCAATTTGGAGGGGATACTAAACACGTACCAGACAGTTTATGTTTGCCTGACGAGAGTTAACTATGATGAAAGATAGCGATGATGGCTCAAAAAAAGATTCTACCGGTGTAACAATGCTTCTCGGCGATCCTAAAACAGCCATCATAAAACTTTCAGTGCCGATGATAGTAGCCATGTCTGCGCAGACGATCTACAATCTCGTTGATGCGATCTGGGTTTCAGG
>PIXW01000072.1 GCA_003601535.1 ANME-2 cluster archaeon | reverse complement strand
TGCAGCTCGAGAGGGTTGCCCTTGAGCAGAGACTTCAGGGGATGCCGAGATACCTCAGTGAGCTCTCGGTTGCGGATTTCAAGCAGCGCAGAGAACTGCTTCTGAGTGAGGCAATCGAATCCACCACGCTCATTCAGGCGGAGTTCTACAACACTGTTCTGGAAGGCGCAGAACCGAACAAGGTCATGAGAAACGCTCTCCGGGTGATTCCGATGGGTAGCAACCAGCAGAGTTTCACGCTCGGCGAGACTGGAAGTGTGCTGCCAATTGTTGCAGAGGGCGCAGAGCTCCAGTCCAACAACCAGGACTACACAAAGGTGACACTGACCTCGAAGAAGTACGGCGAGAAGGGAATCATCACGAATGAGCTGATCGAGGATGCTCTGTATGACATTGTCGCTCTCGAAGTGGCGAAGTCTGGAGCGAGAGCAGAGAACACGCTCAACCATGTAGCTCTAACAATGCTTCTGGATGATGCTGGAAAGGAGCACGACACAGCAGGATCGAATCAGGGTTTTAAGGCGGTGGCTGCTGCAAGGAAGACGATGAAGCAGGCGAACTACAATCCGGATATCTGCATCATCTGCGCAGAGGCGGAGTATGCTCTGATCACGGACAGTCAGGTGGCGTATGCATCCTATTACGGAAGCACGGGACCCACTTCTGCAGTGGGAAGAGGGGTAGTGCCTCCATTGATGGGAATCAAGTTCACGCCAAGCCTCGATCCGGCTGACACGACCTACGACTCCAGCACCTACACATGGGACTACGGAGCAGATGGCGAGATCGGAATGGTTCTCGTGGACTCTGCAAGCATGGCAGGAATCATCGGAATGAGACGGGACATCACCGTCAACAAGTATGATGACCCGATCAGAGACCTGAAAGGCGCAGCACTCACTATGAGGTTCGCAGTGGGTTCGCCTTTCGACAACGGCATCTGCAGGGTTGAATATTAGATGAGACATGGGGGCGCTATCGCCCCCTCGTTTCATCTGGAGATCAGGATGCTCTGCTCTCGAAACTCAGGTAAACACCTCTATGGCAAATATGCAAGACAGCGAGCCGCTGCTGTAGAGGATAAAGAGCCATTCTCGAGCGATGAGCAGGATTATCTCGATATCTCGGGCACAGAGGGCACTGGCGTCCATCAGGACAGAACATACCAGATCGATTCCACGCCTGTCGATTCCAATCCGTTGAAGCAATCCCAGCCAGAAGTGGAGATAATTGACATCCGTGAACTGCCGCAGATGGGGGGCGTGGTTGATTGAGTTACGCAACGACCGCAGAGCTGATCAATATAACAGGCTCTTCACTCCAGACCTCGATTCTTCAGGCACTTCTCGATGAGGCAGACAGGCAGATCAAGAGCCGCCTTGCATCTGCGGAAGTGTCTGCGCCTGATGCGGATGACAAACTCAAGTCTGCGTGTCTCGCACTCGGAAAAGCATCCATTCTTGACAGGATGCGGATGGACGGCAGCCATGTATCTGATCCGCAGTACAGCTGGAGTGCGGCAGAGCTGAACGATGCAATCAAACACCTGCGAGACGAGGCGTGGGAATTTGTGGATTCTTATATCCTGACTTCGCAGACGCAGCGGTATAAATGGAATATTAGAAAAGTGAACGCATAGGAGAAAAACAATGGTACACAATGTAACCCCAATAATCGGGCTCACCCCATTTGATTACGAATCAATCACCGTCGCCGACTCTGCAATCGGGCTGACCGCGGCAAAGTATCTCGATGCCGAACATGCAGAGATGACGCTCGAAACTGCGCAGATCAGATATCGATTGGACGGCACGAATCCAACGTCTAGCGAAGGGCATCCGGTCGAAGTCGGCGACCTGATTATCCTGAACAGCGCAGCGCAGATCGCAGGATTCAAGGCGATCCGCACTGGCAGCACAAGCGGCGTCCTGAAGGTGACCTACTTCCATTGAGGCGCATCATGATCCACCGCAGAAAGTCGTTTCACAGCACAGGATACCTCAACGATGACGGCATGATCCGCAGACATCGGTACTTCGAGTTCGATGTCAACAACACACAGATCATTTCTGGACTGTTCAGCACGCTGTCAGGACAGGAGATCAGCGTGGACTGGGGTGATGGATCCTCGAGAGATGTATACACTGGCACAGATCAAGCGTGGTCACATGACTACGGCAGCGCAGGAAACTATGTTGTGCGAATATTTGGTTCGGTTGCGTTGACGCAGTTCAGGATGGATCGGTCTGGTGCTGATATTTCGTTTGACATCGCGAATTTGCCAGCTGGACTTACGGTGTTTTACTGCAGCGGATCTGCTACAATCGCTGGTGACATCGCGAATTTGCCAGCTGGACTTACGGTGTTTCGATGTTGGAGCAGTGGTAATACAATCACTGGTGATATCGCGCGTTTACCGGGCGGGATAACTGTTTTTGCTTGCAGTGGACACAATACGGTGTTTGGTGATATTGCGAATCTACCGGATGGAATCTCGTATTTCTATTGTGGTGGTGATAACACAATCAGTGACTACAGCGGTAAAACGTGGACAACGAAGCCATCTGATTTCTATCTCATTCCAGCCAGTGGTGGGCTCTCAACCGCAGAAGTGGATCAGCTCCTCATCGACTTCGATGCCGATCTTACATGGGCATCTGGTGATGCGATCGAACTGACAGGTGCGAACGCAGCGAGATCGGCAGCGAGCGATGCCGCTGTGACGAACATGACGAATGAGGGCGCAACGATCACGACGAACTGAGGCGACACTATGATCAACATCGACACGAAAACAGGGATCAAAAAGATCACGGGCACAGGACAGCGCCTCGTGTACATGGGAAAACATCTCATCGACATCATCGAAGGCACGGCAAAAAACAAGACGTGGACGAAACAGGAAGTCGAAGAGCTGGCGACAGAGAAGCTGGCGAAAGAGCGGGTTGCAAAACTGAAACTGGTTATTCCAGAGGATCTGTATATAACGGATACAATAAAATCGGAGACCACGAAATGAAACAAATAACCATCGCAACAATGATACTCCTGCTTCTGGCAGGATTAGCAGGAGCATCGCACGTAACCGAAGTCCGTATGGTGCTGAAGCACTCGGACGCATCGTGGGAAGCGGGGCACACCTCCGTCTCTGATCTCTCCGTCAACGAAAAGCGAGCCCTCTGCGGAGCGAAGATCGATTGCAGCAAGCAACTACACGCTACGAGTGTTCGTGCACCAGAACACGTCTCTTTTCCGTCATCCTTCAGCTGGCATGACGTCAACGGTTCGGACTGGATGACCCCAGTGCGGAATCAAGGATCATGTGGTTCGTGCTGGGCGTTCGGAGCAATCGGTGCAGTTGAGGCGTCAATCAACATCCTGAAGAACAATCCTGATTACGACATCGACCTCTCGGAGCAGCATCTGACATCGTCCTGCTGCAATGCAGGAAGTTGCAGAGGCGGATACCCAACCGGCGCTCTCGATTACATCAAAGATCATGGCGTGCCGCCCGAGAAGTGCTTCCCGTACCGAGCGAAAAACAGCGCATGCACACCATGCGATGATTGGGAAAACGACTCTTACAAGATCAGCAACTACGTCCACATCGATACGTCTGACTACAAGTGGGCTCTCGAGCACTACGGTCCAATGGTCGTGGTGATCCGAGTACCGGACGACTGGTTCTACTACAAAGCCGGTGTATATGAGCCAGTCTGGGAAGGCAAAGTTGGTTGGGCGAACCACTGTGTCGTTCTGTGTGGCTGGAACGATTCAGAGAAAACATGGATCATCAAAAACTCGTGGGGCAAATACTGGGGGATGGATGGCTACGCTTACGTAAAATACGGAGTCTTGGAACAATACAATTACGGATACGCAATCGAGAAGCCAATAATCCCGTCACCGCCTCCGAAACCTGAATCGTGGGTCAAGCCAGCATCTGCTACGGCATCATCGATGTACAGTGGAACATACTCGCCAGAAAAAGCGATCGATGGCGACAATCGGACGCACTGGTACTCGAAACGATATCAGAAAACAAACTGGATTCAGTTCGAGATGAACAAGACTGCTGTTGTTGACGCTATCCGAATGCGGATATATCCCTCGTTCGTACCGATGCCGATCGAGGTTCAGACGTCCATCGATGGCGAGAACTGGCAGATTGCAGCAGACACAACAATAAAAAAAGGTGGCATGCTTGCAGAAGTAACATTCGAGAAAACGAAGTGCAGATTCATCCGTATAATCGAGAAGAAGCAGTACTATGGACTGGCAATGATGACTGAGATGGATGCACATGTCTGCGAGGAGGACGTGGCAACATCATCGATCATTCTCGAATACAGCAATGGAACGAGACGAGCGATACCGTTTGATAAGAGTCTCGCCGGAGTAACGATTATAAACAACAACACAAAAACACTGGAGTGGTGGAACACATGAAGATCGAGAAGATCACAGATGAAGTCATTGCGCTGGTAGTGACCGGCGCGGGCACTCTGTTCGCAGGATGGATCACGTATCAGACAGGACAAATCCCAGAATTCTTTGCAGTGGGATTCGGGATGGTTCTGATGCATTACTTCAAGAAAAACAGTAATGGGGGCGCATCTGATAAATGAGCGACATCGATCCAGAACTCAGGGATAAGATCATCGAAACACACACAGACATGCAGAACATCAAGCGGATGCTTGAAGACGGGCGGGAAACATTCCGGAATCATGATGCTCGGATCAGGAATCTAGAGCAAAATCAAAGTAAGGTGATGGGGATCGTAGTTACAGTCGGTTCGATGATCACAATTGTGATAAACGGCGTATTATATTTACTCGGAAAAATATGGAAGTGATAACATGACTGATACTGAAATAATGGTCACTGATCAAACAAGCGGTGAATATGTCCGCACATTCGAGCGATCCGTCAATGCAACTGCTGTCAATATGCAGGCAGTTGTGTCGAT
>PIXW01000071.1 GCA_003601535.1 ANME-2 cluster archaeon | reverse complement strand
CATGGCGAGCGCGGTAGAACTGCATGTTGGTTCTGGACAAACATATTCCACAATACGAGGTGCTGTGGATGCTGCGGGGGATGGAGATGTTATCATTGTGCATGCTGGCAGTTATACGGAACATGTGCGTGTGGCTAAGCGGCTCACACTGCTTGGTGAGGGTGCGGATGTGGTGACTGTGACCGCGGCAGTGACATCAGAGCATATCTTTTATGTGACTGCTGATTATGTGAATATAAGTGGGTTTACAGTGACCGCGGCAACGGGTTCTTCTTGGATATCGGGGTTTTATCTTGATAACGTGGAGCACTGCAATATTTCTGATAACAATGCATCGAACAATGATAATGGCATCCACTTGAGTCATTCGAGCGACAATATACTGATGAACAACACCGTGAATTCGAACAACGACTGCTACGGCATCGAGCTATATCAGTCAAGTAACAACACGCTCATTGGCAACACCGCATCGAACAACAGATATGGCATCGAGCTATATCATTCAAGTAACAACACGCTGCAAAACAACACGATGTCTGAAAACACGTACAACTTCAATGTTGATGGTAGTAGTAGTAGTCTTTCTGACTACATCCAGAACGTAGACACGAGCAACACCGTTAATGGAAAACCGATCTATTACTGGGTTAATCAGAAGGATAAGCAAATTTCAGGCGATGCTGGTTTTGTCGAAGTCGTAAACTCCACGAATATAACAGTGAGAAATTTAATATTAACAAATAATAGCTTGGAAGTAGTGTTTTTATGGACGAATAATTCAAGGATAGAAAACGTTACCATTGATTACACACAAAAATACGGAATCTATCTGTCTAGATCGAGTAACAACACACTCACAAACAACAATTGTGGCATCTCTCTGTCTGGCTCGAGCGATAACATACTCGCAAACAACAACTGCGGCATCCAGTTGAGTGGTTCGAACAATAACACACTGGAGAACAACATCGCGAACTCGGTTCAAATTCGTGATATGAGTGGGGGTCGTACCGGTATCTTCGTATATGGCTCAGACAACAACAACTTCAGTGGCAACATGATATCGGACAACTGGGACTACGGCATCTACTTGGGGTCTTCGAACAACAACTACCTTGAGAAAAACACTGTACACTTGAACAAATGCGGCATCAGCCTGTACGACGCAGATAAGAATATTATCTCCTGCAACTGGGTGTACAACAACAGATGGAGTGGATTCGAAGTATCAGATAGTAGAGACAACATGATCGAATACAATAACATCATGTCGAACGGTCAGCTACAATCTGACGGCAGTTACGACTGTAACTTCGACAATGGCCGCTACGATGTGGAAGCGAGAAACAATTACTGGGGAACGACCAATCTCACCACGATCGATGCAAGTATCTACGATGACGATGAATCATCGTATAGCGGCGTAGTGAAGTTCTATCCCCCTGCAGATGGACCAGTTCCATGTGCCCCGGGCCCAGAAATACACGGCGATGTCAATCACGATGGAAAACTCTCGACCGCAGATGCGGTACTCGCTTTACAGATGGCTGTTGGAAGCATCGATACTGATTCTGCAGCAGACGTGGATTCAGACGGGAAAATTACCTCGCTCGATGCGCTCATGATCATACAAGCTGTAGCTGGAAACATAGAGATAGGTTAAATTTAAGTATTATAGCAGAATTTAAATGAATGGAGGTATAAATAAAATATGTATATCCCAGATCGTGAAGAATTTATCAAGGGTTGCGAGGAATATGAAAAGCATGAGAAGCGTGATACTATATATAAAGCAGCAACTTCCCACGTATCTTGTTTTTGGGGCAAACCTCCAGGTATGGCAGATGGATTAGGTGCATTGTTGTTAACATGGAATCAGGCATTTTATAAATTTGGAATTTTCGATTTTGATAAACTGGAGGACTGCATAACCGAAAATTTCCAAAAGATTGAAAGCTTCAGAAACAGAGATATTTCGAGTTTATCAAATTCCGATGAAGATGCTATAAAGGATTTATTCAACAAGTTTTGTGAGGTTTTGCAAATTGATTCAGGGAAAGCGCAAGGAAGAAAAAGCCCTGTGTCAGTGGCTAAAGCTTTACATCTTTTAGCCCCTAAGTTCTTTCCCCTTTGGGATACTAAAATAGCAAAAGCCTACAAATGCTACTATAACAAGAATCCCGCAGAAAGATATGTTTCATTTTGCAAGATCACGAAAGACATGGCAGATGAAGTTAAAAACTACATCAGTCGGTCAGATAAAACAGTTATCAAGTTAATAGATGAATATAATTACTCAAAATATACACAAGGATGGATTTAGAAAATGTACCGCCAAGCAAAACGCTGCGCCCTTTCAGGACTTGCCTTGGCGGGTTGCCTGTTTTTGATGAGAAGAGGCAGCACAGCGCACGATCTCGCGTATCAGATTCACACCGATATCGGAGAGGGCTTCTTATATGCGGTGGATGCACGGCAGAGGATGAGGATGGGACGGGTTCTGGAGGATGGGGATGTGGTGAAGATCGTGTCAACGAGATGATTATTCTGGCGGTGAATCCGGGGGCGATTTATTGATGGCGCAATCTTAAGTAACATCGCAGATACCACTCATCATATATGATCGAGATAACAGACCGGGATCGCGCCCTGTTCGAGGCTGGGATCAAACTTGGTGCCCTGTATCACCAGTTCGTTGGTTCTCCTGTCAATCCGGATACCGTCGATGGTCTGGAGAGCGCAATCAGGGATTGCATCTCATTGCAGCCGTATGTACAGGAAATTTCAGTGTCCATCGATCGTGAAATGATCAGGGAACGCCTGAACGATTTCGGATACTGTGAGCTGGAGGGCAGGATGCTTGATGTGACCGCGGTCATCGGACTCGGTGCTGCGCTTGTACATGTTGGCATGAGATATGAGGAGCAGATGGATTATCCGTTGATGTCTGTACAGCAGATCGAGGTGAGATGATGGTATGCACAGGTTGTGCGCTCCTCTGCGAGGATGTTGAAAAATATGATGGTGAGGTTAGGGATGCATGCAGGATCGGGACTGCGCACATCAGGAACAGGCAGCAGATCAATCCGATGGTGGACCGGAAGGTTGTGGATATGGATTCCGCAATCAAGGGTGCTCTTGATATCCTTTCTCATGCAAAGAGACCTGTTTTTGTTGGATTCGGAAATTCCATCACCGAAACGCAGCAAACAGGCATCAGACTGGCAGAAAAAATTGATGCAAGCATCAAGACGTTCCACACAGGAATCATTGAAAACATCCTCAATAACAGGGTCAAAACCTGCACACTCTCTGATGTGCGGGATTATGCGGATGTGATCGTATTCTGGGAATGCGATCCTATGAACACGCATCCGCGATTGTTATCCAAGTATGCGTACTACCCGCGCGGTGAGAAACGGCAGCATGGCTGGGAAGAGGACCGGATTGCGATCACAATCGATCTCCGTTACTCACATACTGCGAGTATCTGCAGAGAGGTGCACAAAATCCATCCGGGTCTGGATGCTGATTTCATCGACGCACTGATAGACGGGCTTCACAATAAAGTTCCAAAGACAACCTACGACAAGAAACAGATACTGAAACTTGCAGGCACGTTGAAGAAAGCCGAGTTCGGTGTAATCTTTGCCGGTACTGGTATGACAACACCGCAGGACGCGATCATCCGGTTGATGGATGAGCTGAACGAGGTCTCCAATTTCCACATCCTTCCCATGACTCCAGGATACAATCTGCGCTCGATCGCTGCACAGTTACATGGTCGTGCGGATAGCGGCATAGATATGCATGAAGCAGACTGCGTTCTCTGTCTCGGATTTGATCTCCTGAATTCGCTTCCAGTGCACGAGATCAATGGAAAGATGATCGTGATCGATCCGAATGACACCATATCGTCAAGATATGCCGATGTCGTGATCCCGTGTGCTGCAGGTGGTGTCGATTGTGCCGGAAGTGCGGTGCGCATGGATGGCGTTGAGGTGGATCTTCCCAGAATCATGGAAAGCGAGCGCATCTCTGATGCCAGCATTATGAATCAACTACTTGAGGCGATGTGATATGCGGTTGCAATTCGAGGAGTTTCTTGCAGCGCCGGAGTGCAAGATTATGATCGTAACATATCCTGACATCTTCCAGATCGAGGCGAAGTTGAAATACGGGAAGTTCAGCAGGGAGTACCAGGATCTATCCGCAATAATCATGCTTGATTCTGGAGATTTGAAGAAGATCGGGATTAAGGACGGAGATACTGTAGCGATCAAGAGTGAGGGGGTGAATGTTGTCGTTACAGCAAAGGAATCTGAAGAGGAACATCCCGGAATCGGATATATGCCGGAAAGCGTATGGTCAAACATTCTTGGAGTCTATCCGGTCTCTGCAACGGTGAGCAGGTCACAGCAGGAGATACCTGCGATTGATGAACTGTTGAGTCGATCTGTTTCATAAATCGAACGGACGAAAGAATTTAACTGGATACGACTATATCATAGCTTTATGTATTTTCATCTGATCGGCAACTTCAACACGAGTGCACCTGCAGATCAGGCAGATGCAGACATATCCAGTTTTATAAATGAAGCAAACGAGACATTGCTGGCAAAGGGCGCGCCAGCAGGGAAGGGAGCAAGAATACTGAACTACCAGATCGAAGACCGGAAGATAACAGTTGAAATCGAATCCGACCGGTATGTGCGTGCCCATGATGCGATTCTTCGATTGAGAAAGCCTCTTGCAACTCTTCTTGGGAAAAAATACCGCATAGGGATAAGAGGCATCGAAATCGAGTCTTTTGTTGCAAGAATCCCATCAGAAAATCCAGTCAAAGCAGCAAAGATTCCTTATGTCTCAAATATTGAGTTTGATGGTAAAGAGATCAGTGTGTGGATGGAGATTGACGAATCGCAGATCCGGAATCGAATACCTGACCGGATCCTCACATTGATCGAGGATAAGATTGCAGCACAGGAGTACGGAGGAAAAGAGGAACACTGGAATCTGCTCTGGGAGAGTGCGCAAAAACCAATTCTATGCGATTACGACCCGACACCCGAAATGGTCAAACGTAACTGGATCAAACATGGAGCGTCACGCGGGCAGTGGATACATGGTCCTGAGTCCACCGCAATCTTCCGGGCATTCGAAAGCATCGTGAAAACGGAGGTTCTTGATTTTCTTGGGTACAGGGAGATGATCTTTCCAAAGCTCGTGACATGGGATGTCTGGAAGCGATCAGGACATGCAAAGGGCGTTTACCCTGAAATTTACTATGTATCTCCTCCAAAAACCAGAGATCCTGAGTTCTGGGAGGAGGTTTCTGACTACTACAAGGTCACTCATGAGATTCCGTTCGATCTGATCGGAGAAAAGATTGATAAGCCTATCGGAGGCTTGTGCTATGCACAGTGCCCGCCATTCTGGCCATTCCTGCAGGGAAGAACCATCCCTGATGACGCATTTCCGGTCCGGGTATTCGATCGATCAGGTACGTCGCACAGGTACGAGAGTGGAGGCATCCACGGCATCGAGCGGGTGGACGAGTTCCACAGAATCGAGATCGTGTGGATGGGCACGCCAGAGCAGGTCGTCGAAGAGTCGGTGCTTCTTCAGGAGCGGTACAAATACATCTTTGAGGAGATACTGGAACTGACATGGCGGAAGGCATGGGTTACGCCATGGTTCATGGCGCAGGAAGGTCTGACAGGAACCACGGGGGATGAGCGGGTAGGAACGATCGATTACGAATCATTGATCCCATATCGAAACGATTGGCTCGAATTTCAGAATGTGAGCGTGAATGGAGACAAATATCCGCTTGGATTCAATGTGAAATCGCAGAGCGGACACGATCTGTGGAGCGGATGTTCTGGAGTCGGGCTTGAGCGCTGGGCGAGCGCATTTCTGGCACAGAAAGGACTCGATTATGAGAACTGGCCAGAATCGTTCAGGGATATCATCGGTGAGCTGCCGCAAGGGTTTGTGTTTATGTAGAGGTCAGGCGTACGAGTAGATGCTATGCCTGGAGCGTCACACCACGATCGATGAGAGGCACTGTAGTTTATAGCAAGATCGGATGGTGGAACTCTGAGCACCTGATCACACCCATGAACCCCTATATTGATGAGATCGTCCGGATCCTGAAAGACCAGAATGCAAAATTCGCGGCTTCTGCTATCACGAAAGTCGCAGGAGAACGCGACCCGTTCCTTGTCCTGATCTCGTGCCTCCTGAGTCTCAGAACAAAGGATGAGGTGACATCTGCCGCTTCAAATCGCCTCTTCTCTCTGGCTAAAACGCCTGAAGAGATGCTCCGGCTGAGCGCTTCCGATATAGAGAACGCGATCTATCCGGTTGGTTTCTACCGTAGAAAAGCCGTGCAGATCCTGGAAATATCAAAAGAACTGATAGAACAATATCATTCGAATGTCCCTGATGAGATCGATGATCTTCTGAAATTCAAAGGCGTGGGAAGAAAGACCGCAAACATTGTAATCACTCACGGGTTCAACAAACCAGGAATCGCTGTAGACACGCATGTGCACAGAATCTCGAACCGGCTCGGGCTTGTTGTGACAAATACGCCGGATCAGACCGAGTTTGAGTTGAGAAGGATACTGCCTGAGAAGTACTGGAGAGATTTTAATGATCTGCTCGTGGTTCACGGACAGAACATCTGTACGCCGGTCAGTCCGAAGTGCAGCATCTG
>PIXW01000070.1 GCA_003601535.1 ANME-2 cluster archaeon | reverse complement strand
ATGGTGCTGGCTCTCCTGCTGATCAGTGCAGCAGGTGTTCCAGCAGCAATGGCAGCGGTTCCCGTACCCATGCTCGAACCAATGCCGGTAACGGGAGATTCACCAGAGATGAACTTCTCGAAGCTCCAGATCAATCCACGGCACCATGGCATGGACTTGATGCCCGGTGAGAGCGACGAGATCACCGTAACGGTGAAAAACCCGAACAACGAGACCGTATCAGTAACTCCCGAGGTCAAGAATCAGCCCTACAGCGATTACATCCTCGACGAGTCATGGGTCACCATAACGCCTGCGTCCGCGGAACTCGGACCGGATGATGAAATGGAGTTTGTGATCTCGCTTGCGATCCCTGATGACGCGGAGCGCGGGCATTACAACTTGCAGATCGCATTCACAGACGATGTGATGCCAACCCCGTATCCGATGCCATACCCGCAGTATATCAATGCGCTCGACCTTTACGTCAGCGTGTGGAAACCGCCTGTTGTGCAGGTTCAGCCAGGATACATCCATGACCGGGTCGAATCTGGCAGGGAGTACGACTACACGATCAACCTGAAGAACACGGGCGAGGAAGATATCGAGATCGATCCGGAACTGCGGAGGGAACGATGGTACCGGCACGAGATGATGGGGCAGGCATTCGAGGATGACGCGATCACGATTGATGCGCCACCGGTTGTACCGGCAGGGGGAACTGCCACAGTGAACGTGCATCTTGCAGTGCCCATCGGCGCGAAGGGCGAGTACCACTCCGGAATCGATCTGGGAATCGATGATCCGTCGATTGAAGAGTGGGACCGTGAAATGGTGCAGCTGGACTTGGAGGTATGGACACAGCCGACAGAGCCCTTTGTAAAAGAGTTCTCAACAAAGATCGCCGCGCCCATCACAATCACGATCGAGTCGAACCAGTACAGATATGATATGTGCGGAGGCGGAAGTAGCGGAAGCAGCGAGGACGAGGAGCCGTTCTTTGACGTGAGCCTCAGAGGACCAGCAGGAGATACAGTACCGCTGAACCGCACCATGGCTGCCTATCGCGGTTCGGTAGGCCTCGGCGGCAGCAAATGCGCTCCACCGTGGGAGATGGATAGCAGCGGAATGTATGATGAAGGCAGCACCAGTTACATCGAGCGCTACACCGCAGATGGTGCGGTCGGAGACTGGACGCTTGGCGTGCTGCCGCACTACGTCGAAGAGTTCGAGTACACGATAACGATCGGAGATGCGGATCCGGGTCGCAGAATGCAATAAAAAGGAGGACGATATCATGAAGAGCATACGCAAAACAGCAAGCACGGCGCTGGCGCTCCTGCTGATCTGCACAGCAGGCTTTCCAGCAGTGGCAACGATGGCAGTAAAAGAGGTTGCAGTTCCACCGATGCCGGTGTCAACATTCTTTGTCTCCACAGGTTCCGAAACTGGCACAGGTACACCGGTGCCGGTGTCAGCAGGAGATCTGCCAGATATGGACTTTTCGAAACTTCAGATCAGTCCACGGCACTCCTACACAGAGTTGATGCCTGGCGAAAGCGAGCAGATCACTGTAACAGTGACAAACAAGGACAACAAGACCATATCAATAGATCCCATGGTCGTTTCCCAACCCTACAGCGACCATATCTTTGATGAGGCCTGGATTACGGTAACACCCGCGTCCGCAGAACTCGAACCTGATGCTGAAGAAGAATTCACAATCGCGGTTACAATCCCGGATGATGCCGATCGCGGACACTATGGTGTGCAGATCGCATTCACAGACGATGTGATGCCGACACCATATCCAATGCCGTATCCGAACTATATCAACGCCTTCGACTTCAGTGTCGAGGTGTGGAAGCCGCCTGTGGTACAGATTCAACCATCTAATATCTATGATCGCGTTGAATCCGGCAGGGAATATGATTACCAGATCCATCTGAAGAACACGGGCGAGGAAGAGATCAAGATCGCTCCGAAAGTCGGAGGTGAAGGAATGCGCTATGGATGGCGCGGCATGATGGCGCCAGCATTCGAGGATGATGCGATCACGATAGATGCGCCACCGGTTGTGCCGGCAGGTGGGAACGCCACTGTAGGTGTGCATCTTTCGGTACCTGCCGGCGCAAAAGGAAGATACGAGGGCGGGCTCGACCTGAACATCGACGATCCATCCATTGACGAGTGGAACTCTCTGGTTCATCTGAGTTTTGAGGTGTGGACACAGCCGACAGAACCCTTCGTCAGGACGTTTACAGCAGAAACCGACCTGCCCATGACCATCGATATCGTGTCAAACCAGTACAGGTATGGCATGTCTGCCGGCGGAAGCAGCAGCGATGAACAGCCATCATTTGATGTGACCCTTGGAGGACCGAATGGAGATGTGATACCAGATCTCACCATGGTCGCGTATCATGGCTCGGTCGATCTCGGTGGTAACACGGTCTCGCCATACATGCCACCAGGGGCGGTGGGCGACAGCGGAATGTACCATGAAGGTCATACCAGTTACATCGAGCGCTACACCGCAGATGGTGCAGTCGGAGACTGGACGCTTGGTGTGCTGCCGCACTATGCCGAAGAGTTCAGCTACACGATAACGATCGGAGATGCGGATTAAGGCGCGGATATGCGCCTTATTCTCTTTTCTCGGTGATAATATGGAGAAGATATCGATACTGATCATAATCGCAATCTCAACCGCACTGATCATCGGTGCAGGATGTATTACAGATACTGAAACCGGAAATAAAGACCGCTCATATACGATTGTATGGACTGGCACGCCGCCTGTCGATCATAAACTGATCGAGGCTGAACTCTCGCACCAGATCGCCCCGTATCCGGGTACAGGGTACGATAACGTGACCGTCTCGGTCACGGAAAAGGACGAGGACGGTGCGATGCACTTCCGTGTATCTGCTACATCGCCTACATGCAGATATCCTGATCTGTATGATTTCGCATACCGGAACCGTGAACTCATACAAACTGGCTATCTGCTCGAAGCGATTCCTGAGACGACAAGACAGGATGCCATTGGAATTGCAATGCAACATCCGGAGATTGCTGATGCTTTGTCTGGTGCAGGCGTTCCGACAGTGAAACGGATCCTTCCTGAAACATCAGCGAAGTTCTATGTGGCAAAGACGTGCTTGAGCGTGACATGGGCGGATGCATCGGTCTCCGCGCTCGTCGATATGGACAGCCGGAGCGTGGTTGAGGTGTGGAGTGGCAATGAATGAAGAATCGTACAGGTCAGAGAGAGACCAGTCCGAACAAAACAACCAACATGGACAGCCACAACCCCACAACCACAACGAACCGCGACCGGATGAACGCCTGTTCGCGTGCATCCTGAAGAGAGCACTGCTGTATCAGCAGGACGAGAGCACCGACACAGCGCGGTATAGGTCTGCCAGTCCGGAGTGCCAGATCACTACCCGAGCATGGATCAATCTGGATCGATCTGGATCGGGCAGGAGCGCGCTGATTGCCAGGAGATGAGATCATGAAGAGATCTGAAATTTCAGAACGTGAGGATTACAAAGAGATTAATAAAATAGAATTGTCAAGAGAACTGACAGTTATATGGGCTGGT
>PIXW01000069.1 GCA_003601535.1 ANME-2 cluster archaeon | reverse complement strand
ATCCCGCGCGATGAGCTGCTGCCGAAGATGGAACATGATTTTGAACTTGGCGGACACAAGGCAGTGTTGACATCACAGCTTGCAGAACGTGCCCGTCTCTATCTTGTCTCTCGCATCCCTGATGATCTTGCAAGAAGAGCATACTTTACCCCGATGGATGATGTTCAGGCTGCTCTCGATGATGCGATCTCAAAGCACGGAAGTGGTGCACGGGTTCTCGCGATGCCGCATGGCGGACTTACATGCCCGGTCTGCGATACATTATAAGTATCCTTGTGACGATAAAACTCTTAATATACGTGTTTAGCTGCTCATCATCGCTCTCATCATCTGGAGTCTGTTTTGAGCTCCTGTCTCGCGTCCATGTTGCCAGCACTGTCATGATCCGCTCATGAATTGACGTCCCTTCTCCATTACGAAAGCAGTCCCCACGATCTTCCGCTGAACGACATGTCCAGCGATTTTCGCCCTTTCTGCCCTGTTACTGGTCGGCTCAACTCCCGGATGAGTGACAAACATGAACCAGTGCCAGAAAGCCATTCTCTATCTTGTCGATGTGCTTTTCCACCTTCTCACTCCCGTATCCTCTCGTTTGAGCGTTGCTTGTGGTGTTATGCAACATCTTCTCCTGAGTTTCGGGCGGAAGGTCGCAATCAAAGCGCGTCAGTCGGTTGTTCATAGGGTCTCGTGAGTGCCCGGTGCAAAGGGACCGCCTCCTAGACTTTCTCGGCGAGATCCAACGATCACCAGGCAGATGCGCCCGAGCATACGCCCGGATACGGTTTGTAAATTTAGAGTATGGTTTCCAGCCATCGCTTCCCCCTGAATCTCCTCGATGACCTTCGTTTCCACGCTGAACGGGTCGCCAGGCTCATTTCCAAAGTACAGGACATCGATCTTTCGTGACATCCGCCAGCATATCAGGCTTTGCAGGAGGTATCGTTTCGTGTTCAGTCTCTGATTTGCCACAACAAAAACATCTTTAACTCCGATACCAAAACATCACAGATGATCGAGATCACAACACCCTCGCGCCTCCACATCACACTGATCGATCTCAATGCAGAAATCGGGCGCGTGGATGGCGGGATCGGACTGACAATCGACGATCCAGGCTTCCAGATCAGAGCAGAGATATCAGACAAAATCATTATCACTGGCAACTCACAATCATCAGATCGAATACGGAACACTGCAGCATCGCTTCTCCCAGAAGGCTGCGGCATCCACATCCACATCGAGCAGGATATCCCGCCACATGTCGGGCTCGGCTCTGGCACGCAGGCTGCACTTGCTGCGGGCATGGCTATGAATCGGTTGTACGATCTGGATATGAGCGTGCGTGACATTGCAATTGCGGTTGGGCGCGGCGGAACATCAGGCATCGGTGTCGCCTCATTTGAGAATGGTGGCTTCATCCTCGACTGCGGTCACAGGTTTGTCGAGAAGCGGGCATTCAAGCCGTCGGCGGCATCGAAATCACCACCAGCACCGATCTTGTTCCAGCATCCGTTCCCAAACTGGGAGATTGTGCTTGCGATCCCTGATGCTAGAGGTGCGCATGATGAACAGGAGGTGAATATCTTTGAGAAGGAATGCCCGATCCCGGTACATGAGGTGCAGGAACTCTCGCACATTCTGTTGATGGAAACGCTTCCAGGCGTGGTCGAAGGAGACATCGAAGCGTTTGGAGATTCGATAAACAGGGTACAGAACGTCGGATTCAAGAGACGTGAAATCATGCTGCAAAGACCAGAGATTTTAAAAATTATTGAAATAATGCAGGAGAGTACTCACGGTGCCGGGATGAGTTCGTTCGGACCGGTGGTGTATGGGGTAACCGATGACCGGAGAGATGCTGTGCATGTCATGCATTGCGTTCAGGAATTTCTGGATGGGACAATTGGTGGCAGATGCACAATCACCCATGCCAGGAATTCAGGCGCTGATATATGTGTATCCCCATGAACGTTTAAGTATCAGTACAGATAACTACAGTAGTAACGCGATGAAGATGATCGTTTTTGATATGGACAGTACACTGATCGATGCCGAGACCATCAACGAACTTGCAGCAGCAGCTGGTGTTGGTGATGAGGTTACAGAGATCACCAGACAGGCTATGAATGGAGAACTCGACTATGGAACTGCTCTCCGCGAGCGTGTCAGTTTGTTAAAGGGATTGAGCATTGAGCGTGCAAAGCACGTTTGCAACAGTCTCCCGCTGATGCCAGGTGCAAGAGAACTGGTGGATGCTGTTAAGCATACAGGATGCAAGACCGCTATGATTACATGTGGTTTCATGATCTCTGCACGACGTATCGGAGACATGCTTGGCATAGATTATGTAATCGCCAACGAACTGGTCAAGAATGATGGAGTGCTTACCGGAGAGGTTAGTGGTGATCTCACAGAATATGATTCGAAAGCTCGCCTGCTTGAAGATCTCGCTCAACGATGTGGGATCGATACATCAGAGTGTATTGTGATCGGTGATGGTGCAAATGATATCTATATGTTTGAGATAGCTGGATATTCGATTGCATTCAATGCAAAGCCGGTTCTGAAGAGTCATGCAGATGCAACAGTCGATCAAAAAGATTTAAGAGCGATCATTCCAATCATTCAGCAGATACCGAGATTGGGTATGTCCGATGGATAAAACCGAGCAGGATACATCGCAGATGAACACAACATCAGCAGCATGCTGAAAAAGGAGGACGCCAGGCAAATGTTGAAGGAATTGCAGGAGAAGAGAACGATACTTAAGAACGAACTTGAGAAATTTCGAAATAAACGTAATGAGTTGAACACTGAAGCGAGCAAGTGGTCAGCGCAGCGTAATGAGTTGAATCGGATGTCAAGAATGCTAATGGATGAGGCGCAGCATTATAAGCATGAACGCGATGAGTACAACAAGAAGGTGAGCGAGTACAAGGTAAAAAGGGACATCTGCAACAAGAAGATAACCGAGATCAATGCGGAGATTGAAAAAATCAAAAAGAGATGTAATCTTACCGGAACACCGGTGAGTGAACTCAAAAAGGAGATTGAAAATCTTGAATTCAGGCAGCAAACCAATGTACTATCTCCGGAAAAAGAGAAAGAACTTGTCACTACGATTGCTTCACTGGTCAGCGAATATAAGGCAAAGATGGCAGAGATCGAGAGAAATGCAGAACTTAAATCAGCGATGGAGAAACTGGAGATTCTGCGTAAAGAAGCGTCTCTTTATCACAAAAAAGTTACAGAATATGCAGATATGGCGCAGGAATTCCATGATAAGATGATCAAGGTGTTCAAAGAAGGTGAAGCCATCAGAATCAAATCAGATCGCGTTCACAGAAAATTCGTAGAAATTCAGGATGAAGCGGATCGCCAGCACCATCTGTTCATCAAAACTCAGAAGGAGATCAGGGACCTGGATAAGATGATTCACAGCATCACGAGGAGGGGCAGGGAAGACCGGAGGAAAGTGGAGCGGATTAAGGTCAGAAAGGAAGCAGAGGCAATATACGATCTATTCAGACATGGAGAGAAGATCAGTACAGAGGATCTGATGCTGCTTCAGCGGTCTGATCTTCTATGATTCATGAAAACCCTTGTACTCTGTCTGGATCGGGATGACGATCTCGGGCGGAAAGCTGGCGTCACAAGTCCGGTTATTGGTAGAGATGCAAATGTAGAGGCTGCAACAAAACTTGCGATGTCAGACCCTGAGGATTCGGATACGAACACGATCTTTGGCGGGGTACAGGAGTATGACCGGTTGAAAGGGATGGGTGTGGATGCCGAGATCGTCTGCATAGCCGGCGATTATGATGTGGGAGTGGTATCCGACAACAAGATCGCTTCGCAGATGGACGAGATTCTCAGCACATATAGGTTCGAGGATGTGACCCTTGTCTCAGATGGAGCCGAGGATGAGGCTGTGCTGCCGATCATACAATCAAGGATAAAAGTGAATTCTGTCAAGCGAATACGGGTCAAACAGAGCGAGAGCATAGAGAGTACGTATTATCTCTTAAAAGAGTTTATCAGCGATCCTAAAATCAGAGGCGCGATATTCATTCCGATAGGGCTTGCTTTCATCGTTTATGCGGCTTCAGTCGTAGCAAGACGTCCCGAGCTTGCGGTTGCAGCCATTATTGGCGTTGTTGGGGCTTATCTCTTATACAGTGGTTTTGGAATCGGAGAGTCCATCGATAAGTATCGCGAGAATGCAACCGAGTCCCTGTACCGGGGAAAGATCAGTTTCATCACGTACCTTGCAGCGATCATGATCGGAATCATCGCCACCATACAGGGAGCAAACGCCTGCTGGGCAGGAATCGCAAGCGAGATTTTTCCAGGGTATATTATATTAGTGATGATGTTCATAAAAACATCGGTCTGGTGGTATGTGGCAGCCGGACTGTCTCTTGGTTTTGGGAGAATCGTCGATCTGCATCTTGAAGGAAGGGTCATAGGTAGAGCATGGGCATTTCCATTCTTTATCATTGCAAGCGGGCTCCTTCTGTGGGGTGCGAGCGCATATATCCTCGCATCTACCGGGTATGATCAGGATTATGGTATCCAGCATCTCGTACTATCGATTGTGGGTTCTGTTGCGATCTCCCTCTTTGGAATATACGTTGCGGCAAGAAGGTATGGAGAACCGGTATGAAATGTTAATATTAACAATCCTTGACGGATTCGGGCTTAACGAGTCACCCGATGGCAACGCAATCGCTCATGCAGATACACCCAATCTCGACATCTTACGGAAACGTTACCCGACATGCACGCT
>PIXW01000068.1 GCA_003601535.1 ANME-2 cluster archaeon | reverse complement strand
TCATCGATGATCACATATCTGCCCTCTTTGAGATTTCGGACTTCGGTCTGTTCCTTCATAAATCATGAATCCGCAGCAGGGTACTTAAGATTATGCGATGCGTGGGGTTGTAACGTTTTGGAAAAAGAGATAAGAATATGGTACGCTAAAATCGTTTTCCCCATCCTGAAGGTGAGTGTATTAAGAGAACAGAGACCACTTTCGACCAGTCTCAAAAACCACGTTGCCTGACAGACTGGATCCGGTGTGTAATTACTGCATGCCGCCCGGGTTGAGTTCGGTGCACTGATTATTCGCATATTCTTCTGTAAATTCTTAAATAAACATCTGAAAGATCCCCTTTCTCGTACCGGTACACATCCTTGTCAAGACTCTCGATCACGCCCTGTTTGTATGAATTCTGATCCCAGAACCGACAGCCGTCAGGCGTTCCCACCTCATCTGCAAGGAGGATATCTCCTTCGGCGTCCTTGCCGAATTCGATCTTAAAATCCGCAAGAATGATACCTTTTTCGAGCAGATGTCTGCTCATGATCTCGTTTATCCTTCTGGTGCATCCCCTGATATAATCCAGTTCCTGGTGAGTGAGCCATCCGCTATCTATAATCTCCTGTTCATCGATCAACCGGTCCTTCTCCTCGAACTTGGTTGTGAATTCGATCGTTCCATCAGGTATTCTCGCACCCAAGCGCGGTTCGATGCCTGTTTTGGGATTTTCTCCGAGTTCATATCGTTTCAGCATCGACCCTGCAACAAAATTGCGCCAGATCACCTCGATCGGGATGATCTCAAGATATTCGACTTCCATTATGTTCGGCGGGACAAAGGCACGAAAGTGCGTTGGTATACCCTCTCGTTCCATGATCTCGAACCAGTAAGTGGATAATCTACAGCATACCTCACCTTTATGCGGGAATTCATCCTTTTTTATCCCGTCGAATGCTGTTGTGCGATCTGTGAATTCAAAGAATGTTTTGCCATCCTTTTTGATGATGTCCTTTGATTTTCCTGCTCTCTTTCTGGTGACGGATGTCATGAGGTTATCTGGGATTATGGGTGGTTTAATCTTTTCTGTAATTCGAGGCTGTCACGTCTTATGGCGTTACTGGAGACTCTGCCAATGAACTCTGTGCATCCAGCTAGAATCGTAGCAGCGCGACATTCGATGCAAAATTCAGGCGGCTGCTTGTGAAACAATCGCCTGCCAGATACTGTATTTGTGAGACGCAGCATCGGGCAGGCAGCAACCAGAACCGTGCCAGCACCACGCGGTGGAACAGCCCTGTCCCGGCACACCAAAAGATATAAACCATGCAACTGATATAACATGGCTGCGGCTGTGGTTTAGCGGTATGACATGAGCTTCCCAAGCTTATAACCCGGGTTCGAATCCCGGCAGCCGCATATATACGCGGTGATTACAATGAACAGGGAAATCACATACTTTGAACAGGCAGGCGCTGTCAACACGGATGAGACCGTACGGGCGGCAGTGGATCGGGCAGTCGAACTCGGCATCAAACACATCGTGGTTGCAAGCACTACAGGATCAACCGGGATCAAGGTCGCGAAAGCAGCGGAAGGCACAGGCATCAAAACCATCGTCGCAACGATTCATTATGGCGCGAAAGAAGAAGGAAAATGGTTATTTGATGAGAACAATCTCAAAATATTGCAGAACATGGGTGCAGCCGTATTCACACAGACGCATACCCTTTCAGGAGTGGAACGGTCATTCTCTGATCGGCTTGGTGGAGCAAGCAGAGCCGAAACCATTGCGGCTGTCCTCAAGAGTTTATTCGGGATCGGATTCAAGGTAGCTGTAGAGGTCACGATCATGGCTGCTGATTCAGGCATGATTCCTGTTGGAGACGATTCCGAGATCATTGCGATCGGCGGGACGCACTCAGGCGCAGATGTTGCGTGCGTGATCCGACCCGGGCATGCGAACAATTTCTTTGCGATGCAGATACGGGAGATCATAGCGATGCCGAGAGTGAAGTGAGAATGCTGATACGATCGTGAAAATGGGGCGACTGCTACGCCTTATGCCGTATGGTGGATATGAGCTTTCAGAGGTACTGTCAGCTCATCTTCCGCAACCTCGCCACCAGAACCTCTGCCGTATATGCTCAATAACGTGTGGCAAACTCCCACTATTTCACTCTGCGACACCAACTTCATAACTCACAGCTCCGCCAGCAAGTTCAGGCAATCCCAGACTACCGCAGTTCCTGAACCACCGCCTCAAACATCACATCGACCGGTGGTTCTCTTCCGGTCCAGATCCGGAACGCCTCTGCGCCCTGATGCACAAGCATCCGCACGCCACCGATGGCAATCGCGCCCCTCTGCTCAGCCTCAGAAAGCAGTCTCGTGTGCAGTGGGTTGTACACGATATCGAAGACAACAAGTTCCGGACGCAGGAGATCAGGAGATACAGGGCTGGCACCGACATCGGGATGCATCCCGATCGATGTTGCGTTGATCAGGATGTCGGCATCGGCAATCTCGCTCGCTACCCGGTCCAGCCCGATGCTTCTTACATGCGAGCTTCTATCAAGTTCTTCCAGCCCGGTCCGCAGATCACGAGCAAGCTTATCAGCACGTTCCTCTGTTCTGTTCGCAATTGTGATCTCGCCACCGCTGTATGCAAACTGAAACGCGATCGCACGGGATGCTCCACCAGCGCCGATGATCAGGATATTCTTGCCTGCAACACCCACGCCCACATCCTCAAGCGCACGCATCGCACCGATCCCGTCGGTGTTGTATCCCTGGATACCGTCTGCGAAGTCGATCGTGTTCACAGCGCCGATCCTCGCTGCAATCGGGTCAGGATCCACATATTTCAATGCTTCTTCTTTGAGCGGGATGGTCAGATTCAAGCCCCCAAACCCGAGTGCCTTTGCCCCATATATCGCATCTCTGAGGTCTTGCTGGCGAACTCTGAACGCATGATATCTGTCCGGCATTCCGAGAGCTCTGAATGCCGCGTTATGCATGACCGGAGACATGCTGTGTCCGATCGGATCGCCAAGCACTGCATATATCTTCATCATGTTATCAGTGGATGGTTCTCGGATTTTAAACTTGCTTTGCTGTGAGATGTTATGGCTATG
>PIXW01000067.1 GCA_003601535.1 ANME-2 cluster archaeon | reverse complement strand
TATGATCCTTCTTATGAGGTTTTTGGGATATACGTCGCAGTAGCCCAACCGTCGACATCGTGACGAATTGTCCACCAGACCCCGGTGGCAACGCCCCGGAGGTAGCTTCTTGTGAAAGTGTCCATCTTCCTCACGCTCTATGAGCCAGATGATGTGACCTGCGATGATCATGCAGACGATGACCAGAATGATGCCGAATACGACGTTTCTTGACGCAATGGGAAAGTATACAAACAAACCCCACCCGGAGGATAGTTTTTGAATGCGGGACGCCAGCAGAGCATTGCCGCAGGCATAAAACTTCTGTGGAAAGTTTTGGGATAACAGGTCTGGCGTGGGTTCTTTTTCGGCGATGATGCCAGGGTCAGCCAGATAGAATGGATGGCTGAACTCGAAAAAGCCGAGCCTCTCCGAGGTGATGGCCGTTGCCGCGATGCCAAAATTGACTCTTTCCTCTCTTATCGATGCCAGATGCGTTGGAATGTCTGGGTCTACGTGATAGGAGACAGAGACTGCCTACTCCAGTTGAACCAGCACAAGTTCGAGCAGGTCGATGCTATATCCCGCTCGACCGTTCCATCATCTGCAACGATTATGAAGGGCTCTGCTGGTTTCACGCCACACGAGCTTGGGCTCGCCGCCCACATGGGAAGCGCAGAGGGCGGGCATGAGACATGCAGCAAACATCCATTTCATCGCGTATCTTGGCATCCCTGCAGTTTAAAATCCTTGAGTTTACGTATATACCCCATGACCATTGCTTCACGCAGCAAGCAGACAACCCTGTTCCAGAAGACCGTGCCTGATCTCTCGCATAACCTCCTGATGCAGGGTTGCAATCATGTTTGCAATCAAACCAAAGATGAACAATTGAAACCCGATAATGATGAGCAGTGTTGCCAGAATCGTAAGCGGGACATGCGTGATTCCGAGAAACCACTCATTCACCACGTAAATGCCAACTGCGACACCAGAGAGCGTGAACAATGCCCCGATTATTCCGAAATAGATGAGTGGATTATGCAGTCTCGCAAGTTTATATATAGCCATTCCGATCTTGATTCCATCTTTTAGCGGATTGAGTTTCGTTGATGCGTCATAGCGTCTTGGCAGATAGGTGATCGGGACCTCCACGATCCTCAGATCCTTCTTGACGCATTCGACGGTGATCTCGGTCTCGATCTCAAAGCCTGTTTCGTTCAGGTCGATCGATTTATATGCTCTTTTATTGAAAGCGCGGTAACCGGACAGGATATCGTTGAGCCAGCCTCCGTAGATGAGACCAAACATCTTGTTCAGAAGTTTATTGCCGACCAGATTCAGTCTCGTGAATGCTCCCTTTGAGAAATTGGCGAATCTATTTCCAATGACGTGATCTGCCTGCCCATCCAGTATCGGTGCAAGTACAACACCGATCTCATCCGGCAGATATGTACCATCACCGTCGATCATCACCACGTATTCGTCTTCGATTGTGGCAAATGCCTGCTGGATCGCCTGCCCCTTGCCTTTTCCGGTCTGAACGATGACCTCTGCACCCGCGCTTGCTGCGAGTTCACGGGTATCGTCAGTACTGTGCCCGTCGATCACGAGCACTCTATAACCATCTGTCAGAAATTTTTTCACGATGTCAGAGATTGTTTTTGCCTCGTTGAGCGTGGGTATGAGCACGCAGACATCGTTTTTCATAATATAAAATCCCAACTTGAGTCGGGGTTATCTTATCTCTATCCGGGTCTTTGCATCCCCTATTCGCGTGAGTGTCACCTCAAGAACGCCGTTGCGATAGCCAGCAACAGCGCTCGATGGGTCAACGCGTGCCGGAAGTTCGACGTTCTCTGAAAATATTTGATCGTCGACGCGCACCCTCATCGTGAGTGTGTTTTCGGTAGCATCGAGTGATATATCTTCCTTATCAATGCCAGGCAGTTCAGCAACCATATACACAGAATCATCGGTTTCAAAGACCTCAAGCAATGGTTTGTATCCGACAGAAACCGGATCATCAACTCTGGGACGGCTTCCAAACTCAAAAACCTCAGGCTCCTCCCCTGGACGTTTGGTTATGGAGAATCCATACACCACCGGATTACCATCGTTAACCTCTTCGATATGGTCGATCAAATCCTCGATCATATCCTCAAAGATATCGAAATCGATGGGTATGTCATCATAACTTTTTCTTCTTCTCATGATGCTATTCCTCGAACGCATCTTTTGGTTACTATCATAAAAAAGTTACCGTTCGATCAGTGGGGACTTTTTAATATTCTCTGGTAGTCTATCATCCCCACAGGTGTATACATTACGAAAAATTTAATACACTTAAAGGATATATTGGTATACATGACTAAATGCAATATATCAATCAATAAATCATTGGTAAAAGAAGTGGAAAACGGGAAGATCGTGCAGACACTACCACTGATCGAGTTTGGAGGGGGTATGTACCTGATATTTACGCCAATATCTCCTACCCATTGTTCTATTTGCGGAAACCCAATAAAACCGAATGAACATTACGATCGGTGTATATGTTCTGGGCGTTTTTCGACTCGACCATGAGAAATTAAAAAGTGTCAAGAAGGCTTTGAGACAAAATTCACACACCTTACGATATCCTCCAGATGCGCCAGTTCATTCGATTGGTTTATATACCTGCCTGTACCAGACAGATCACCGTGATTCAGGTTGGAAATTTGTATGACTGTTGGCGATGTAATGTCAAAGGAACCTGTGTGCGTCACAGCAGATGATTTCGTAACACACGCACGCCAGATCATGCGCGATCACCATCTTCGAAGCCTCCCTGTTGTTGAGGATGAACGGTTCATGCGTGTGCTCGGAGTGTTAACGGATCAGGATGTGCTGCATATTTCATCATCCCGTTCAGGTGTAACCGTGCGTGGATTTACAACTATTTGCCCTGCCATAACGCCGGATACCGGTGTAGAGGATGCTGCGCGGATGATGGTTGATGCAAAACTGAGCAGGATGCCGGTGATCAGATCCATCGATGATCCGATTCTTGCTGGAGTACTGAGTGCCGCTGATCTTTTGAGGAAGTTACATCCGAGAGCACATCGCGTGGTGAGCGATATCATGACCAGGAGGGTCGTAACATGCTCGCCAGATGACCGGATTGCAAAGGTGTGGTCAACCATGCTCGAATCGGATGTTACCGGGATGCCTGTCCAATCTCCGAAGGGTGCATTGATCGGAATGGTAACAAGGCACGACATCATCAGCGCAGGATTCGCCAGAATCGGACTGGAGGATGAGAGCGGTACCAGAGCAAAACAGTCACCACTGGTCGAACGAATCATGAGCACTCCTGCATACACCGTTCCTCCGGCAATGCCAGTCTCCGAAGCCATCGATATGATGCTCAAACTGGATGTCGGAAGGCTTACAGTGGTTGATAACAACAGACTGGCAGGGATTATCGATAGAATCGATGCTGTGCAGGCGTGTCTGCCATAACGGGTTCTCTGCTCATGTATAGGCGCGTCCACCATACCGTAATAAGTGGCATGATGATGCATAGATCGATCAGCATACCTACGAACTGCCATATCGCTGCTGTGACTGGATTCATGCAAAACATATTTCCGATTAAGCCAAGAATAATGTATATCGTAAAAATTATAAGGCACATCAAACAAACATCGACTTTATGATCTGAAAAGAAAGCCCATCCCTTCTCAACGCCCTCGATCGGGCCTGCATGGGTGATGACAAGTGCGTATTTGACAGGCGCCAGTCCGATCAACAAGATGATTACATATAATATTAATAGAATCAATCCAGTGAAAAGGAGGATCACATACGCTTCGATACTGCCAGATATCCTGATCAACAGGACACCTGGCAACAGAAAAACAATGCCGGCAAGAAGCAGGAGTGTGATGGCAATATTGGCAAGAAAGAGATCGATCGCACTCTGCCTGCCATAATTGAAAAGATCGCGCAATTCCGTAGTCCCTGTTGTGACTGCGGTCTTTGCCATGCCGATTGCACCGGATTCAAAGAATGCCTGGATCAGCGCGCACCCGAT
>PIXW01000066.1 GCA_003601535.1 ANME-2 cluster archaeon | reverse complement strand
TGTCGGTGCCATACATCGCATTTATGATCAGATTCAGTATGATGCCGATGAGTGCCCCTGTAATCAAACTGGCGATAATCCGAAACTCGATGATTAGAACCGCAGCTATGATTATTGATATGATCAACCCGATTCCAGAACCGGATCCGATCATACTTAAAAGTCCGATTGATCCGTATATCAATCCAATTAGCACCGATACTGCATTTATACCAAATATGATGCCTACTATCACGCCGATTATGGTGAATATGTCTTTTGCCATGATGTTACCTCATTGTTTCTGCGCATCTTCGTACCTTTATCCTGATATCCTGTGGAATCGTCTCTATCGCACCACTGATCCTCTCGATATTCTTTAGCAGTCTCTCTTTTGTCGGTCTTCTGCCTCTAATCGAGGTTCCCTGAACCTTCTTTATCTGTTCTCTGAAGTTAACCATCTGTTCTGTTACAATTTCGGATATAAAAGTGTCGTTATCGGCAGTAACTCCTGCATCTTCTGTTTTTTGCATTACAAGTATGTATTCATCGTCGATTTTCCCAACATCAGCACTTGTATACTTCTTTGTTTTATCAATATTTCTATGGATAGTTTTTATCGGTTCAAAGCCTATGTATCTTGCCATTTCTGCAAAGAATCTATGACTTTCGATCAATTCGTATTCCAGACTGGAATTGCCAACCACAATTATGCATAACTTGTCTCTCTTCAGAACTCTGTTCATCTCTATCATCGAACGAAGCATATCTCCCAGGTACTCTGAAAGTAATCTGAATCTGTTGGCAATGAAATGAGAATGCCCGCCAATCTCATGTTTTCTAAATAAATCAAAATCCATTCCAAGCCAGAGCATATTATACGTATGCGCCCTGTAATAATCCAGTGCATTTACATACGGCGGTGATGTAACAACAAGGTCTACTGAATCCGTTTCAACGTCCAATCTTCGTGAATCGCCATTGATCACCCTCACATCAGGAATATCTTTAACAATCTTAGTGGTCTCTTTTAACCCCTCTCGCATGGAGTTAACTTTTCTTAAAAATATATTATCTACATCGATACCATTTCCATTCTCTACAAGCGCCCAGATTGTCGATGACAAGGCAGCTCTTCCGAGATCGTACACATCATCGTGCCCCTCTTCCTTAACTTCCAATAAGGTTTCACGAATTGCTTCTAACTTTGAGATTATAGCTCTGTTGAATATCTTACTAATTTTTCTATTCGGTAAGTGTTCCGCTCTATCCTCAACTCTTTTATAATCCAGATCCAGATATCGTTTCATAACCGACAATTTTCTATTCAAATACCTGAATTCGGTTTCATCGATCAATGTGGTTTTTACTTTACTTATCAGAACTGCAAGTGGATTGAAGTCGTTTCCGATCGAATTTCGGTTGTTCAAAAAAGACTCGACCACGGTTGTGCCGCAACCACAGAACGGATCTAAAACGGTATCTCCCTCATCTATAAACAATTTAATGAACGTCAAAGGTATCTGCGGGATGAATCTTGCAGGATATGAATGGAAACGATGAGTGAGATACTGGGTGGTAAAATCCTTGAAATCCCAATCAATCTCATCTAACACATCTATCGCTTCTGGGAATGTGTATCGTTTACTAAGCAATTCCAGGTACTCTTGTTCAGCGTTTTTCTCTCCAAACAGGGTCGATTGTTTGTTGTTGTAAAGCATTTCTTTGCTAGTTCAGATGCACCCGCTCGCCTGTCACCATATAGATCACGCTCTCGCAGAGGTTAACAGCATGATCCCCGATCCGCTCGAGATACTTCGACGCAAAGAGCAGGTTTGAGATGTTGGCGAGTTTCTTCGGATCCTCCACAAGGTATGTCAGGAGTTCCCTTCGCACCTGATCATACAATCCATCGACATGATCGTCACGCTCTGCTGTTGCATAAGCAAGGTCGCTGTCTGAATTGTGAAACGACTGGATTGCAGAATTCAGCATCTCTCGCGTCATATCTGACATGCGCGGGATGTCGATTAACGGTTTTATGTGCGGCTCATCACCTGTGTATGTGGTGATTCTTGCGATATCAACAGCAAGATCGCCCATCCGCTCAAGATCGATCTGAATCTTTAATGCTGTTGCTATCGTCCTCAGATCGACTGCCATCGGCTGCTGGAGCGCAATCAGCCGCAGACATGCCTTTTCGATATCGCATGCAAGATCGTTCACCCCCGTATCCCTCTCGATCACTGATTGGGCAAGTGCCATATCATGATTCTTAAGCGATACAACCGCATCATCGATGCTCGCATCAACCCTGCTGCCCAGCTCTATGATCTTTCTTTTAAGTTCTTCTAATTCATGCTTGTACTGATCTCTAACCATCATAATCCACTATGTTCATTATGATATATCAATTAGCCGAAGAAGACCGGCCGCTCTGACATGAGCACCGGAAGATTGAGACCGCGATACGGCATCTCCATAATCTCTGCCATGACCCGGTCATGCAGCTCCTGTATGGTCTCTTTCATCTTCCTCGATTCGGAGCGGATGGTCACGCTCAATATCCCGCTCTCAAGTTCCTTATCTCCGATTACGACAACATAAGGAATCCATTCCCTGCCAGCAGCGCGTACCCTCTTTCCAACAGTCTCCTCACGATCATCGATATCAACCCTGAGATCATGGAGCGCATGAGCGACGCCTTTCGCATATTCGAGATGGCGATCCGCTACCGGTATCAGTCGAACCTGTGTTGGGGAGAGCCATGTCGGAAGCGCTGGTATTCCTCCTTCCTTCGATGTGAGGTATGCCTTTTCGAGCAGTGCATAGATGCAGCGTTCGATAGCCCCGCTGGGAGAGCAGTGAAGGATGGTCGGATACTTTTCGTTACCATTTTTATCGATATATTTTATATCATACCGTTCTGCGTTCTCCACATCGATCTGAACCGTTGAAAGCGCGCTCGCCTTGTTCATCGCATCGATATAGTTGAATTCAAACTTGATCACAAAATAAAAGAATCTGGAATCCCAGAGTTCGATCAGTACAGGTTTGTTGACCATTGTGACGAGTTCTTTGATGAAATCCTGATGCTCTCTGTAAAAATCACGTGTGAACCGTATGGCAACCTCATAATCATCATCCAGCCCGATATCAGATAGCATATCCATGCACAGCGCATACTGATCCCTGTATTCCTCGATCGCACGATCCATATCCTCGCACAGCGTATGCATATCAGGCATCGTGAATGCACGCAGCCGCCTGAGACCCACCAGTTCGCCGTGCTGCTCCCTGCGGAAACTATATCTGGTCATCTCAATCATCTTCAGAGGGAGATTTCGATGCGATATGGTCATGTCGTGATTCATCAAAAACTGTCCGAAACATGCTGCAAATCGGAGGAAGAATGATCTTTTGTCTGACTCTATCGAATACTGCCTTGCCGGAAATCTGTTAAGATACTTCTTCAGTGTCGGATGGTTCATATCGTACATGACAGGAGTCTCGACCTCGACAGCGCCGCTCTTTGCAACGGTATTCATCACATGATCCTCAAGAAGCCTCTTTATGAGCGTTCCTTTCGGATAAAAGCGCATATTGCCGGAATCCGAGCCAGGCTCATAATCCGCAATCTCGAGCCTTCTCATCAGTTCGACATGCGGAGGGATCTTATCGACAGCCCTGCTCTTCGCGGTCTCATACTCCACGAACCTCCTCAAGTTCTGGTGTTCTGAAAAATCGAACTCACTTGTGGGCAGCAGTTCTCCATCCTCTGTAAGAATGTGCCAGTGCGAAACTGCTTTCTCTTCTGATTTGAGAGCCTCTGATACGATTTCGCTCTTTTTTCCGATCCGTATCGTTCTCGAAAGTTCAGAGAGCGGATGCCCTTTGCAGCTGATCCTGAATGCCTTGTACCAGCCAAACGGTGCTCTCTTCACTTCATAATCATGAGACAACGTCCCCTCAAGTTTCTTCAGAAGATCGACCGCAACACCAGGCTTTGCCAGTTCTGAGCTGAGATGCGCATAAGGGTAGAGCATTATGCGTTCTGCTTTCACATTCTCTACCATTCTTCTGATCTCATCTGCTGCATTCTCTACTGTTGTAAGAGGGTCCTCTTCATCATACGTCTCGACAGCGATGAAAGCGGTCAGCGCTTCCTCCATACTGCCGCTCTTCAGGGTCGAATCGATCTCTTCTGCGACAGGAGTGCTCTTCTTGGTCTCGTATTCAATATAATCTGAGTGGATTAATAATAGCTGCATGAGTCTTCCTGTGTACTGGATTGTCCCTCCGGTTTAATAAACATCGGTCTACTCGCTCCGTACCACCATACACCTGACACTGTGCTGGATACCTGAACTCAAGTTTATGCATCCTTCCCGGACGAACCTACCATCTCATTGGTGTTCCTTCTTCTGTATCACTGATGATGATACTTCTCCTGAACATCCTTGCCCAGTCTTCCGATCGCGTCAGCCCGACACTGCCTGCAGTGCGTCATCTGCCTGGTGATCTTGCCGCATTTATCCTGCATGGCACGCTTCTCTGCCATAGTTGGCGGCACGATATCTGCAAACTTGTACTGCGGGATCAGTGCCATGATGTTCTGCAGGTAAATCCCGATCTCCTTGATCTTCTTTGCGACATCGATGATGTGATGATCATTGATCGTTGGTATGAGAACCGTATTTACCTTCGTGATCATACCCAGCTCAACGCATCTCGCAAGTCCTTTCAGTTGATTCTCAAGCAGGATTTCCGCAGCCTCTCGCCCTGTATACTTCTTTCCGTGGTAATTGACGAACGAATAGATCTCCTTGCCAATATCAGGATCGACCGCATTCAGGGTTACTGTCATGTTTGAAACTCCAAGCTCGTGCAGCAGATCTACCTTCTCTGGCAGCAGTAGCCCGTTGGAACTCATACATTTGATCATATACGGAAACTCGTCTGCAACAAGACGGAGCGTCTCGAACGTCTCCTCGTTGTACAGCGGCTCTCCAGGACCTGCGATCCCGATCACCTTGACATAAGGGAAGTCTACGATCACATCCCGCACGCGCTGGATCGCCTCTTCCGGGGACAACACCTGGCTCGTAACACCGGGTCTGCTCTCGTTCACGCAGTCAAACTCCCTGACACAGTAGTTGCACTGGATGTTACACTTCGGCGCAACTGCCAGATGCATCCTGCCGAACGCGTGGCAAGCATCCACACTGAAACAGGGATGCTCCTGGATCTGCCTGAGCTGGGACGGATCCCATGGAACATCTCTGCCATGGATATTTGCTACACGGTACTCTTCTGAGGTCATACTGACTCAACGTTCGTAACTTCCGGAATCTCGTGCTTCAGCAGCCGCTCGACACTAAATTTCAGTGTGTACTGCGACATGGCACAGCCAGCACATGCACCAACAAGCCGCACCTTCACTGTGCCATCGTCCTTGACGTCGATCAGTTCGATGTCTCCGCCATCCGCCTGCAGCATCGGTCTGATATTATCGATCACCGGTTCAACCTTATCTCTTAGATCAGTCATCATTATCACATCCTGTTTCATAAACGATCTCTGCACAGGTTTGTAAACCTATCGTCCAGAATTCCTCACCTCCTCTGGCGCGCCCGCAAACCTGATCAGTGCCTCTGCCTCCATCTGGTGCAGACCCGCAGGCACGATCAGCAGATGCATGGGCGCACCAAAGTCGAATCCGGCAAGATCGTACAGATAATCGCACCTCACAACGACATCCCGCGATCCTGCCCGTGCGATTCCGACACCAAGGACACCTTTCAGCAATCTCTTTTCATCAACCTGCATCAGCAGTTGAACTGCCTGCGGAATCGTCATAAACCCCTGTTCGGAATCGATGTCAAGGAATAATAACGTGTGGAGGTCCGCATCACGATTTGATAGGATCACATTGTACGGAGTCTCTGAAACGATCGTCTTCGACCGAACACGGTACGGAAAGGGGATGGTTGCTGATCTTCCAAACCGGTAGTTCTGCAAGCCCGATAGACCTGATGCCGCTGACACGATCGAGGTGCCATGGATGATTGCGGTCGCAATACCAAGATCGGATGCACGCAAGCGGAGATCGATATGCGTCGTTGAAATCATCGGATCGCCACCTGATAGCAGCACCACATCGCTCTTAATCGCATGATGCAGCCATGATGGATCTGTCTCGATATCATCTCGTGACAGTGTCGTGATCTTTTTCTGGTACCTCGATTCCATCCGTTCGATGGTCGTCCCCATCATCCACGAGGTGTAAAACTCAGCAAAGACCAGATCGGCGTCTCTTATTGCAGCGATTCCTTTCAGGGTGATATCCTCTTCATCGTACAACCCAAGACCGACAAACGTGAGCATCAGGATAGTTTTCTGCATCAATTTATTTAAGGTACGCCACAGAACTGAAATCATGGGCATTCATATCAGGTCAAGGCACCAGATGCGAAATAATGATGTGAAGAAAATTTTAAAAGAACTGGAAAAAATATTCGATCCGTCATTGATCGGTGCGAAATTTAAAGAAAGACGGTTCGAGCTCCTTAAAACCGATGTTCATGACATCATACTGGTTGATGGTGAGCCGATGATCTTTATGCCGGATCATGAACCGTTTCTGACGGTGAAAGGAGCGCTCGAGATCAATCCGGAAGAACGTATCGTTGTTGTGGATGCTGGCGCCACCAGATTCGTGGTAAATGGTGCTGATGTCATGCGTCCCGGAATCGTCAGCGCTGATCCGGACATCCGGGTAAACGATCTTGTAATTGTTGTTGAGGAGTTGCACGAAAAAGCACTCGCGATCGGACGCGCGCTCGTTTCTGGGAGTGATATGATCGGAGATTCCGGAAAAGTGATCAAAACCATACATTACGTGGGAGATGCTATATGGAAAGTACTCTGATAACGAGATTTCCGTATTAGTGTTAATCTTCGTGGTTGGACTGTGCTAACACCTTTTATAGATCCGCGGCAGAAGACCCCGTTACCTGTAGCGGGGAGGGGGCGATGGTCACTTTCACCCTGCTTTTGGGGGAGATTTATGTGGTGGTGGGGTGATGTGGATATGAGGTCGTGTGACATGAGGGATGCGAGATCGAGGATGTGTTTTGACGATGCATGTGAGCGGCGGAGCGGGCGGTGCACACTGATGGTTGCTGCGTGGTGTTTCTGCAGGGTGCTGTAGGGGCAGATATATTTTGCAATATTCGCGGGTATATATCTACAGTGCGGAAGAACGGACGTCGTATACTCGATGCGATTCAGGATGCGCTTAGAGGCGATCCGTTTATTCCATCCGGCTGTGTAGGTGAGTAGTTACGATCCAAGTATCTATTCCACAGAGCAGTATGCCTGCGACGGACTTGTTTTTCTTCATAATTTCATGCGCGGCAGGTCGATGACCCGTGCCATACATATCATCAAGATGTGCGGCACTGCACACGACTGCGAGATGCGAAAACTCGGTTTCGCGGAGAATGGGGTGTTTGTATCCGGTGGGGTCGTATAGTATGCCAGAAAAAAGCGAAGATGCGCAGGATCTGATCAAGCGAGTGTATGCACTTGGATACGAGGTCGGCTACCATCATCATTCCAAAATTGGCTGGGTTTCCAATAGCTATAACGATTTAATCAATCAGGTCGATGACATAGCGTTCAGGGATTTGCTGCGCCGATATTATAATAAAGGGAAAGAGGATGAAAACGATCACAGAAAATATGATATTCAGGCACATTCCGCAGAAAAAATTGAAAAAAGTAAGGGTTCTGTTTCGTTTGATCATGAAATATCAGAGATCGCAAGCACGTTATTGCAGCAGCCACAGATGCTTTTCATGCCAAAACACATCCTGCTGATGATATTACTCAATCAGCCAGAGATTCTCAGGGGTTTCAGACTGTTTGATGATCCGGGTTTATGATATTGACTTCCCTACGTCGCTGCCACACAGGAGTTTTGTGCGGATGCCACCGTTTTTTGTGGACATAAACCTATCGTTCGCTCTTCTCAGCAGCCAGCGTAAGCCCCCCGTGTTCAACAAACCTTCAAGAGCACCTTGCCGCTCAATGTGATCGTGATCTGCTTGCTCCTGCCGAGTGGTGTGATCTCGATCGCACACATCTCAGCCAGTTTCGCGCAACTGCGCGAGATCGTGCTATCTGATAACCCAAGTCGTGCTGCGACCTCTGTGAGCGCCGTGGGCTCATGCTTCAGAACATCGTCCAGTACCTGCCATGTCTTTTTATCCGGCGTTCGGGTGATACGCGGCAGTTCGATCTCCCGCAGCTCAAGATCGATGTCGCTCCAGTTCGTGGTTTTGTAGATCGATTCTGATAGGGACATGCATGCAGCAGTGAGTGCGATCAGAATTTCCCTGGGACCGCCGGATATGTTTACGATGACTTTACCGTCAGGCATGATCGGCGGCGAGGCTGCGCATATCAGGTCCATACATAATAATATCATCGCACCAAAATCATGGTGATCGATGTGCACGACATCCACAGCGATCGTGCGGTCGATCTTTGCTACCACATTTCTGATATCCTCGATTGCGCGGTCGGCACGGGAATCGGATACTTCCGGGCGCAGGAGAATTATTTTGTCATGTTTTTCTATGCCGTGTTTCACGATGAGCGAGATGATGTGTGTGGTGTCAAAGCCGAGCGGTGAGATATAAGTCTTCATGATAGCAGTAGTTGGTTTTTGCGGTATTAATGCTTATTGATGCAAGTGGAGTATTCTAATTTCAGTTTAATGCAAGTATTGCACAATTGCGATAGACTTATAAAGGATGGATGCGTCCATACATACATGCAGCAGATGTTGCTCACAGTCAGACCAAGCACTGATTTTGAGATACCTCACAGCGATGGTTACCAGTTGTATTCGTCATTGCTTGCAATCATACGCTCATCCGATCCTGCAACCAGTCAGCATGTCCATGATTCAGAGATAAGTTCGGTTGCGGTGAGCGGGCTTTCCGGGCGGTTTGGCAGTGGCACACGTCCCGGACACAAGAAGATCAATGCAGGACGGACATACCAGTTCCACATTGGGATCACTGATCCTAATGAGATTGAGATCTTCCGGTCTCTGATCCAGCCGCTGATCCTCGAGGGTATGGATATCGATCTTGAGGCGGGATCTCTGCGGATTGAAGAGGTTATGAGCAGTACACGTACGTTTGAGGAGCTGATGGGAGAGGTTTCACGATACGATGGCGGGGTGATAGAGTTCACGTTCATGTCGCCTGCGTGTATCCAGTACGGGAACAGTAGCGTGACCGAGATGTTTCCGCACAGGACAGCGGTCTTTAACTCGCTTCTATCGAAATGGAACCATGTCTGCCCGGAGGAGTTCAAGATGAGCGTTTCACGGGACGAGTTTGCGCGTTATCTTGCTGAGAAGCCGGATGCGAAGTCTTATGATACTCACAGTGTGATGGTTAATACTGTGCATGATGCAAAGCGGGGGCATCCGAGACCGATATTCAAGCAGGGGTTCACTGGCAGGTGTGCATACCGATTTGTACGGGATGCGCCGCAGGATGTCAGGAACGCAGTTGTTGCGCTTGCGATGTTTGCGGAGTACAGCGGGGTCGGGAGCAGCGTGGGCAGAGGGTGCGGGTGGGTGCGGGTGAAGATGGGGGCAGAGGGAGCGCGCAAAAGATGAATGGTCAAAACTATGAGGATATTTCCAACCTTGCATCCATTCATGTGGAGATGGGTAAGAAACCGGAGTTTGAAGAGTTGAAACAATTTCGTGAAGACATTATAGGCGATGTGAATGCATCATTTTCGTGTATTCCGGTAAAAACTGGAGTGATCGTTGTTTCTGATGATAAAGGACTGAAAGAGATTAGTTACAAGATTGTTAGGCACTCATTTAATGGCGATATGGGCGTTCCTGAATTGCGGGACATATCCTTCGAACCACCGAGTATGAAAGTAAAATTGCATTCTCGTTTGGGTGGCGTCAACGTTGAGGTTCCTGGAACATTTGATTACAGTGGAGTCAAAGATGTTAGAGTTAAAGTCATGAAGTCTAATGTTGCTTTGCAGCCGATCGAGATTGCTTCAAAACGCATGATCATGCAACGTGGGACGGTTGAACTTGTGATCGAAGGGGAACCACAAACAATTTCACGAGAATTGACAAAATTAAAATATGGCATCGGTCAAAAG
>PIXW01000065.1 GCA_003601535.1 ANME-2 cluster archaeon | reverse complement strand
GATACTATGCTTGAAAACCTTAAGAACTTGTTCGATCAGTATTCCTTCGATATTTCAATAAATAACCTGATCGCCTTCTTTTTGATAATCTTCTTCGCCCTTGTTCTTCGAAAACTTACCCTGCATCTCTTTGAAAAGAAACTGGTGTACCTCACCAGAAAAACAGAAACAGAACTTGATGACCTGCTCATAAAAGCGTTCGAAGCTCCTACTGGATATCTTATTCTGGTCTGCGGAGGTTATGCCGCCATCGGTTCGCTGCATCTGCCAGAGATGGCTGGAACCCTTGACATCGCGGATATTATCCGTTCGATCTTCATCCTTGCATTCACGTTCGTTGGGCTTCTGCTCATGCTCAACTTAATCGATGTTGTCGGCTATTACCTGCGCAAGATAACACTGAGGACAGAGACCAAACTCGATGAGCAACTGGTACCGCTGCTTGTAAAGAGCCTCAAGATTGTCGTGGTGACGCTTGCAGTCCTCTCTGTGCTGCAGAATCTTGGCTTGAATGTAACATCGCTCCTGGCAGGTCTTGGCATCGGCGGGCTTGCACTCGCACTTGCGGCGCAGGATACCGTGAGCAACATCTTCGGATCGCTCACAGTCTTTTCAGATCGCTCGTTTCATATCGGCGACTGGGTAAGGGTCGGAGATGTGGAGGGAACAGTGGAGGATGTCGGGTTACGATCGACAAGGATACGCAGATTCGATCAGGCACTCGTGACCGTTCCGAACAGCAGGTTCATCAAATCCGAGATCGTGAACTTTACCAGGAGGCGGAAACGGAGAATAAGATTCAATCTCGGCGTCTCATATAAAACGAGCAGGGAGCAGATGGTGAAGGTGGTTGATGGGATTAAAAAGATCATAAAAGAGGATTCCGGGTTCGATCATACATTCTACATGGTTCATTTCACCGAATTCGGAGCGTATTCGCTCAATATCTTCATCTACTGCTTCACGAAGACCACAGTATGGGATGAGTTTCTTGCGGCTCGTGAGGAGTTTAATCTCAAGATCATGCGCTTGCTCGAAGAACTGGGTGTGGAGATCGCGTTTCCGTCACAGACGATCTATCTTGAGGATGTAAATAAGCAATAATCACTCCTCACTCCCCGACAATCTGCACGATCAGTTTCCGATCCCTCTGCCGGTTGTCCAGATCGATGAATACGATCTGCTGCCACGTCCCGAGTTGCAGCCTGCCATCGATGAATGGAACAGTCAGACCCGGACCAAGCAGCGATGCCCGCACATGGGAGTGCCCGTTTCCATCACCCCATCTGAGATTGTGCATGTATTCGATATCCTGCGGCGCAATTCGCTCAAGCATGCCCTTGAAATCAGCAATCAGACCGGATTCATATTCGATCGTTGTCACAGCACCGGTGGCACCGGGCGCGAACACTGTAACGATCCCGTCAGTAAGTTCCGATCTTAAAATAGCGTCGGAGACCCTATCGGTTATGTCCACGATATCCGTATTCCCTTTTGTCGGAAATTTCAGGTATTGGGTACTCACAGTCATCATCTTTCTTCAAAATAAGCCAGTTTCATGCCTGCTGCACTGATTATAAGGATGAAGGCGAGAAGCGCGATTAAGAAGCCGATTCCAGTCTTGAATATGAGGTCAAGCAGGATAAAAATAAGTACCGAACCTACTGACGCCACGATTTCGAAGGTTGATTTCTTCATCGCGGTGGTATCAGCATGAAGGGTTAAAAAGATTTGTTCGTTCCGCATCTCCTTCACTTAAACACCTCTCCTGCCTCGTTGTACCACATCACCAGATCCAGATGGCTCATAGGTATTTTAACCCTGTCTGCAAATTCCATCATTCCCCTCTCTATTTCAAGGTATCTCCGCCGCGATAAGGAATCTGGAATCTCTGCAATCACTCCAAGCGATCTCAGGTTCTTCAGTATATGCCGGTCAAGAATCGCAAGATTCTCTCCGAATCCGATGTTTCTTAAGAAATGGCTCGCCTCCTTGTAACCGATGCCTTTCACATTCCGGACCAGCCACTCTCTCGCATCGCAAACATCACTGAACCGACTGATCCGGGACTTGATAGCGATTTTACCATCGATTGAGAGTTTGTCTCTCGCTTCGACAACGTATTCTGACTTTTTATATTTGAATCGCACCCCATGCAATTCTCCTAGAATCTGATCGCTCTCTCCTTTCAGCAGCAGATTCTTATCCAGAAGATTCTCGACAGCTGCCCAGCACACCCTCGCCTTCGACTGCGGGGTCAGGATGCAGAAGACAAGTTCGGCAAAGATGGCTTTATCATCCCCGATCTTCCGGATTCGATCAAACTCAGCCAGTCTCGATTCTATCTCATCCTGTATGGAGATCTGGATCGCCTTTAATTCGTCTATCTTCTCGATTGGCATCACACCGCCGGTGAATCGAGTTTCACGCCAATCCGCATCTCCACATCCTCGATCTCCCAGTCCTTCACAAGATCGCCGGTTGCTGTGACATCGCCAATCGATATCTCTGTTGCACGAACCTCTTCTGCGATAAACTCCTTCATGCTCTGCAGGAGATCGGTTATCCGTTCGTCTGGCAGTTCCACTGTTACCCTGATCCAGTCGTTGACATTCAGATCCAGACCTTTTCGCATATCCTGGATGCGGCGTATCACATCTGCCGCATATCCCTCAGCCTCGATCTCAGGCGTGAGCGAGATATCCACATACACGACGCCGTGATCAAAAGAAGCGTCAGCAGCAAATTCCGGAACGATCTTCTGGAAACTGACCATGTCACTGCTGATCGTTGCGCAGTCAAGATCGCAGGTTCCTGTCTTCTCGATCGCATCTCTGATCGCTCGTGCATCCGCATCCCTGATAGCGTCTGCCACTTTTCCCGCGTCCTTCTTGAATGCCGGACCGAGTTTCGCCATCTCAGGGATAGCCTCCAGACCGAGTTCGTCCCATTCCTCGCCTGCACCCAGCAGAACGATCTCCTTTGCATTTGCCTGCTCTGAAAGCACGTTTCTGAGTGATCTGACAGCACGCGACGTTTCTTCGCCAGCGGGCGCAATCACAACACGGCTGACCGTCCATCTAAGCTTCCTCTTCCCCTTCTGGCGGGCGTTTGCAACCGCCTCCACGATCCTTCTGATCTCTACCATATCCTCTTCGAGCTCCGGGTCGATCAGACTCTGGTCAGGTGTGGGCCAATCCTGCGCATGAACCGAGTATCCGGCTTCAAGGTTCTGATAGATCGCCTCTGATAGGTAGGGCATGAATGGGGCAGTAAGTCTCGTAACCGTTGTGAACACGTCATAAAGCACCCTGTAAACGGCGAGTTTGTCAGGATCTTCCGCCTCGGTCCATGTACGCGGTCTGATCAACTGGATGTACCATCGTGACAGATCATCGAGTATGAATCCAAGAATCGCACGGGTAGCGGTGTGAAGCTTGTATTCCTCCATCGCAGATGTTACATCACGCACAAGCGAGTTTACCTTCGATAGAATCCATAAATCCTCCTTTCTCAGCGCATCACGTACCAATTCATAAGAGACCGCAGCAGGATCAAAACGATCGAGGATCATGTACGGCAGTGGAAACCGGTAAACGTTCCAGAGGATGTTTAAGGAACGGTGTATGGTCTCAACCTCGCTCCAGTTGAACTTCAGATCATCCCATGGCGCATTCGTGGACAATGTGTACATACGCAGCGCATCCGCACCGAATCTCTCGATCACAGTCTCCGGCGCAACCACATTGCCAAGACTCTTTGACATCTTGCTGCCTGCTTCATCCAGCGTGAACCCGTGCACAAGCACGCTCTTGTACGGTATTCTGTCGAATGCGACCATTCCGGCGCCGAGCTGCGAATAGAACCAGCCTCTGGTCTGATCGTGCCCTTCCACGATGAAATCCGGAGGCCACAATCTTTTGAAGGAATCCGTATCACCAGGATACCCGAGCGTTGCCCATGACGCAACCGCTGAGTCGAACCAGACATCAAAGACGTCCTCGGCTCTGTGCATGGTTCCACCGCATGAACACTCGAATGTGACCTGATCGACCCAGGGTCTGTGCAGATCAAGGTCAGGTGGTGTGGAAGGCGACCGTCTTTTGAGTTCATCGCGGGTTCCGATCACCTCATACTTTCCGCATGAGTCGCAGACCCAGATCGGGATCGGTACACCCCAGTATCGCTGTCT
>PIXW01000064.1 GCA_003601535.1 ANME-2 cluster archaeon | reverse complement strand
TAAGCTTGGATACGGCTATCAATGGAACTGGTAAAGTGACTTTACAAAAACAGGGTGGAGAAACCGGCTTCTGGGGTGCATCAGTTGATACCAGTGCTCTGGACGAGGTAGAATACGTAATTCTGTTCAAGGTGTTAGTTGGTTACACAACCGCAATCACCGTAGATGGATTGAGTATTTACAGTCGCATTGTAGATTACGGTGCGATAGCCGATGCCGTATGGGATGAAGTTCTATCAGGACATTCAGTCGTGGGAACAACCGGTGAAGCGATGATGGTCATCAGGGGTCTGGTACAACAGAATTTCTTGCTCGACAGTACTGCATACAACACAAAAGGACTGCTTGTGGCAGGCAGAATCCGGATATTCGGTAACAAAGATGATGTGCTCGCAGCAACTGATGGAGGGGTCGGTGAGGGCGAGATCGCAACATTTAACATACAAGTTGCAAACGAAGCATCCCCAGACGAAGATAAAGTGAAGATGTACAAGGTAACAAGGGAGTCGTGAACATGTCGATTTCATTAGCAACACATGGAATAATCACCCCACCTGGGAGTGGTGGTGAAAGTGGGGGCGGATGGACGCCAAGTGAAAAAGAGCAGATCCGCGATGCCCTCGGTATAGACGGCACGAAGACAAAATCAACCGGTGGTGTCCTGCAGAGGAGGAAGAGAATCGAGGATGCGATATTAGCGGCGGTGTGCTGATCGCCTTCCTCTTTCCCTTCTGAGTTCCCTTCCACGCCGCACGTAAGTTTGTAAAAATATACGTGGACACACATTTAAATATCGTCGACACGAAACTATCGTATACCACCGACATTGAGGTGAAACAGTGTTTGACGAAAAGAAAGATGGAATTGACCTGGATTATGTTCTCCTGGCGGCAGGGCTGGCTGGCGCCTTAACGGCTATTGCCACTGCGACAACCCTGCTGGCAAGACCGATGCTGATAGACGCCGGAAAACACCTTCCCCTACCGACAATAAACAGTATCATGGGGGAGGACGAGTAAAATGCCTTATGGAGTCCCTCGATCAGATGAGGAACGACGTGAGCGGCATATAACCTTATATGGGGAAGAGCCACCTACCGAGCGGATAGGTAGACCCGGTGGTCGGCGAGGCGTACCGCGTACAGATGCAGAACGGATGGCACTTCACGATCTGTATTATGGTCCAGGTACCACACCGCCGGCGGAGAGATATGGATGGGTGGGGAGAAGTGAACACACTGCTTTAAGCGAATCTGACGATACTCTATTCGCCGGCGCATCGATCGTAGCATGGATCGCAGCGAATAAAGTATTGGCAGCCATCATAGCGATTGCCGCGTTATCGGTGGCAGTAGCCGGGTTGTCAAAGATGCAGAGCATCATAGAAAAAAAGAAACGTGAAGGCTTGCCGTTATTTCAGCTGGTAGTAGGGGAACCAAAACCAGAATTGATAGATAATCCGAAGTCCACATACACACTTGCGGTAGTTGGAGCTGTCCCTGGCAGAAAGACAAGGATAAAATTCGGTAAAGGAAAGTACTTCGGAACATGGGATTATGTATTCAGAGAAGGCTACGGTGATTTCGTTGTGGATGTGACCGCACGAGACCTCGCTGAAGCGGCTGAGAAAAACAGATCGTTGATCGGCAGACTGCCTGGGATGCATGAAACGGGTGATGTGACGGTGTACATGTATGCGGAAGAAGACCGCCCCGGTATGCCGGACTTGAGGACACCAATCAAAGCTGTGAGAATACACATCCCATCAACAACCGAAAACGTTGTTAGTGCTATCGTCCCTGGATACAATACACCGTTGCCAGTGACAATCGAAGAGGCTAACAGTGGTATCGCTGTTGGTAAGAGATACTTCGTCAAATGGGGTATGCCGATACTGGATATGATTCCCGGATCTCCATATACACCGGGTATGTGGATTCCACCTGGGTTCATTATAACAGAGACACCATAATAGTTTACAAATAGAAGGATTTGATACGATGGACAACGAAGAAGATATCCTCACACTTAATGGGGACCTTTTGGAAATGGACACCGAAGATGAGCACGTTGTAATCGAAGACGATGAACTCGGTGGTGAGATCGGTGAAGAAGATGTAACGCTAACTGAGCCACTCGCCATTACAATCGAGCCCGACGAGGGACTACGAGAAGATCTGTTCAAAGCAACTGTTTACAACGCCAAGAAGGACAGTCACACAATAAAGATACGGACAGACATAAAGTACGCAACCGATCCGGTCATCGCTACCAGGAAGGGGGATGGTTCGGTTTCTTTCTATGGTCGTGACTTGTTGAGCAAGACCGGAGCCAAAGAATACTCTGATACACAGGTGAATGTATATGCACAAGAAGACATACCGTGGGGCATTGATCGTGAGTCAGCACGGACCCCTGTGACGATTAAAGCCGTGCCAGGAGTAACTCCACCAGTTGAAGAAGGTATGCCCTACATAACGATCACCCCAACCGCTGGTTACAGAGACACCGAGTTCACGATAACCATCAAGGGTGCCCCCGAAGATGAAAAATACCGACGGGTGGATATATATGCCGTCAAAGAAGGATGGGGGACATCCAATGACCAATTGGTTGTGTCACACCCGGAGGGCAACGGCACAGTAAAGGTACTCGGCTCACAGCTCCTGAAGGGGATCGATGCCCCCTCGAATGTTGATAAACTGTTGAGTATATATCCAGCACTTGTGTATCCGGTGTTTGACCCCGGCAGTGCGATCAGGGTTATGATATATGCCGAGCCGGTCGTTGTGCCACCCGGGGAGACACCTGGAGAACCGGGGACACCTGGAGAACCGGGGACACCTGGAGAACCGGGGACACCTGGAGAACCTGTGTGCACCGAAGGAGACGTGGTGGGAAGCTATGTCTGTAGCGGAGGCAAGTGGGTCCCAGTTGGTGAAACACCACCACCGACGACATGCACCGAAGGCACGTACAGTGCGGACCGGACAATGGTATGCCGCGGAGGTACATGGGTCCCGGTCAGTGCACCGCCAGGACCAGGTGTGACACCAAAGTACCTGACCGTCAGTGAAGCGGACGAAAGGGTACGCACAGGTCTACCGTGTTACATCAAATGCACGCTACCGGTGCTCAACATGCTACCAGGGATACCGTACACACAAGGTATTCCTATATTACCTGGCTTCGTGATAACAACTGTACCATAAGAGGGTTGTAAACATGGCAAGCATTAAAAAAGTTTACGTGAGAAGCCGAGAGGATGGTAAGATAAAGATCGGTGGATATGCCACCGGTCTTGAAGAAGGATGGAACTATTGTTTCTTTTACAGATACATGGATGGTCCGATGGAGAACGTGGGCAACGCTGGGACCGACTACACCTTCGTGAAGCTTGACGATTACAGCCGTAAAACGAGTCGCACGAGGCTCTACGACTTCGGGGAAAGCGGCACGTATGTCGGGGACGAGGGCAATGGTGTCTACACACTATACCTCTACCTCGTTGGACACTCATGTGATGAGAAACTGCACCTCGAGAGCAAGATGTCATTCTCGGTCGAAGAAGAAGCACCAACACCACCACCGACGACATGCACCGAAGGCACGTACAGTGCGGACCGGACAATGGTATGCCGCGGAGGTACATGGGTCCCGGTTGGTGCACCGCCCGTGCCGGGACCAGCGGTACCGGGACCAGCGCCGGGTGTGCCGGCAATGTACCTGACACCCGAACAGGCAGCATCACGATCGGCAATGGGGCTGCCGTGTTATATCAAATGCACGCTACCAGTGCTCAACATGCTGCCAGGGATACCGTACACACCTGGCGCATGGGTACCCCCGTTTTGTGCGATAACCGCTGAACCATAGGAGAAGGCGACGATGGCATCATGTAGTGGAGTAACCGTAAAATCGATATCAGGCGGTAAAGTTAAGCTGAAGGGAACGATCACCGGTCTCGACAAGTCAAAACATTACTGCCTGCATTATTTCAGTGGCGGGTGGAGGAATCTGCCGAATAACTACTATGACTACACTTACTTCGGTAATCGGACGTCCTATGACTTATCAGCAGCTGGTTGCTATGTACCAACTTCGGATCTAGACGAAGGTAAACAGTTTGAAGTCCGGTGTCACGAAGTGAGTGGCACATGTGAAAACCGGGTAGCAGAAGCCTGCTCAAAGATACTCTACTACAAGGTTACAGAGACACGACTGGTCACTTACAGAGTATTAGACGAAGATCGCAACCCAGTATCTGGCGTACGTATCGAGTGCGGTGGAGAGACATTCTATACTGGATCAAATGGACGAGTTGAAAACGAGCTTGAAACGGGCACAACATATTACGCCAGTTGTTATGCGCCGGATGACTATGAGTGCGTGGATTGTTATAAGCGGTTCTACCACGATTCCGATCGGATGATCGACTTCAAGCTAAAGAAGAAGGCATCGGAGCAGTGCCATGCCGACTTTCACGTCATCGACCAGGAAGGAAATGGCGTAGCTAACGTAGGAGTCATGGTCCCTGGTGCAATCGGCACCGACACAATCATAACAGGCACTGATGGTACCGCATCCGGATTCAATCTTATTTCCGGGAAAGAGTATACGGCTTATATCACAACTCTTCCATCTGGATGGGACGTTGCTCCCAGTGGGGGGAACCTAACGTTTACTCCTCGTTATGATGCAACGTATACACTTCATGTGAAGAAGAAGGCATCGGAGCAGTGCCATGCCGACTTTCACGTCATCGACCAGGGAGGAAATGGTGTATCTAACGTAGGAGTCATGATCCCTGGTGCAATCGGCACCGACACAATCGTAACAAATGCCCATGGTACCGCATCCGGATTCAATCTTATTTCCGGGAAAGAGTATACGGCTTATATCACAACTCTTCCATCTGGATGGGACGTTGCTCCCAGTGG
>PIXW01000063.1 GCA_003601535.1 ANME-2 cluster archaeon | reverse complement strand
TGTGGTGGTGGACGGGAATGCGCATTACACCTCCTTTGTTGCGGCAGAGCGCGCAGGACTTGGTATAGCGATCGTGCCGAGATCATCGGACCGACCGCTCTACCAGATCGATCCGGAGTGGTATGCAGATGTACTTGAAGATAAACTGAATTCAGGGGAGAAGGTTGTTCTGGCTGTTCTGACGTATCCTGATGGTAATTATGGGAATATAGTGGACGCAAAGAGGGTAGCATCGATCTGCCACGAATACGAGGTACCGCTGCTTCTGAATGGCGCTTATGCAGTCGGGCGCATGCCGGTTAATGCAACAAATCTTGGTGTTGATTTCATCGTTGGCAGCGGGCACAAATCGATGGCAGCATGTGGACCAGTCGGCGTACTTGGGATCAATGAACCATACGATGATATCGTGCTCAGAACATCGGAATATCGCAGAAATAAGGAGATCGAACTTCTCGGGTGCACATCACGCGGGGCACCCATCATGACGCTGATCGCATCCTTCCCCACAGTCAGAGAGCGGGTGAACAAATGGGATCGCGAGGTTGAGAATGCAAGGTGGTTTTCAGAACAGATGGAACGTCTCGGCATGGTCCAGATGGGCGATAAACCGCATAATCATGACCTGATCTTCTTTGAGAGTCCTGTTCTCTATGAAATATCAAGGCATACGAAGAAAGGCAGATTCTTTCTGTACAAGGAACTTAAGAGACGAAATATTCATGGAATCAAAGCCGGACTCACAAAATATTTCAAATTAAGTACGTACGAGCTTCCAGAGGATGATCTGCGTTATGTGATCGATGCCTTTGATGATATTATATCCACAAGCAGTTGAGATGATGCTTCTGGAAGAGAAAGAGAACATGACCAACTGAAGCGCAAGGTATTTCAATACTGCATCACAAGGCATAGTAACGAAACATGGAGTCAACATCCAAAATGAATCTGAAAATCCTGAATAAAACAGATAACGAACTGGAAATGGAGATTGCAGGTGAGACGCACACCCTGTTAAACCTGCTGAAGACGATTCTTCTGGAGGATGATGCTGTCGAGATTGCAACGTACGATATCAAATATCTCGGCATCAGTGAACCGGTCATGTATGTGCGCACCAGCGACAGGGATCCGGTGCAGGTGGTGCGAAATGCACTCCACAAGATGATCTCGATGTGTGATGAGTTCAAAAGCATATTTACTGACCAGACAAACATCTGACGATTGAGACGAAGGTTTTATCAATACGCGTATACCAGTGAGAGAATCGATGAGTGAAAGCGAAATCCTTGAACAGATCAAACAGGCAGAATCAGATGCCAGGGCGATGGTCGAGCAGGCTTATTCCGATAAGCGAAAGGCGATTATGGATGCAAGAGCAGAGGCGCGTGAGATCATTGATAATGCAGAGGAGCGCGCCAGGGATCATGCCGATCACCTGCTGGATACCGAGAGAAAGAAGATATCAGAAGAGCGCCAGAGAATTATAGATCAGGGAAAGGCTGATGCAGCCTCACTAAAGGAGGCGGCATCCATGAAGATTGGTGCTGCAGTCGATTTTTTACTCGAAGAATTTGTGAAGGTAGTTCATGCTAAAGCCAAAACAGATGAGTAAAGTGCTCCTGATCGGGCACAAGGATCTTCTTAAACCAACCATCGAGACACTTCACAAGCTGCGTATGTTGCACATCGAGGAGTATACGGAGGAGAATTATTTCCGTATCGGAAAACCACTCCAGGGTGCGGAGCAGGACTCAAAGAAACTGGTGAAACTGCGTTCGATTGCGACTTTTCTCGGGATTGCGAAACCATATATCGAGCCGATCGATGCTGCGCAAGTGTCTTCCGAGCTCGAAGAGAAACTCGAAGCGCTTGATCGCGTGGTTTCAGAAAAACTGAAGAGAAAATCAGATATTGATGCGAAATTAAAAGAAGTTGAAACAACGATACACGAAATCGAACCTTTTTTAGGAATTAATATCGATTTTGATCTATGCTCGGGATACGATTCGCTTCATGTCTTTTCCGGAACGATCAAGAAAGGAACGGATATCGAGACTGAATTAAAAGAGATTACCAGCGAGTATCAGCTCTTTGTCAGCAACACAGGTGTTATTGTACTATTTATTCCGGTTAAATACAAGGACAGGGTTGCAAACTTACTGACTGAATATGAGTTTAATGAAGTCAAGATACCGGCGATATCAGGAGTACCTGATACACTGATAAGAGAACTCAAGGCTCAACATGATTCGCTCAATAGAGATCTCGAGACCCTATCCTCTGAGATCGATTCGATAAAAACCCAGTACGGGGATTTCATTCTTGCAGGCGAGGAATTGTTATCCATCGAAACCCAGAAGAAAGAGGCGCCGTTGTTATTTGCAACATCGGATCATGCATTTGCCATCGATGGCTGGGTGCCGGATGACGAGTTTGAGACCATGAAATCACGCGTTGAAGCGGCAACTGACAACAGAGTCCATATCACACGATCGGAAGAAGAAACGACCGATGATGCAAACATCCCGATCGAATACGAGAATCCGAAGATCGTGAAACCACTCGAAGCGGTCATGAATCTGTACGCCCGTCCGAAATATCATGAAATAGATCCGACCGCTATCATTTTCATCACATTTCCGCTATTCTATGGATTGATTCTTGGAGATATCGGATATGCATTGATACTGTTGGGACTATCCTATTATGGAAGGTCCAAACTGCATGGAGAAGGATGGAACTCGCTGTTCACTATCCTGATCTATTGTAACATCTATACGCTATTCTTCGGGATATTATACGGAGAATTCCTTGGATTTCCGCTGGCAGGTCACGAAGGACATCCGGGATTGATTCCGTGGTGGCACACCATCGAACTGTTCAACGGCATAGGTGGAGATATCGTCACCTTCCCGATTCATCGAACACATCTCATCACCACATTGTTGATTCTGACAATCATCATCGGCGTGGTCCATATCAATCTTGGACTTATTGCCGGATT
>PIXW01000062.1 GCA_003601535.1 ANME-2 cluster archaeon | reverse complement strand
GTAATCCTCTTTGTGAACGGCTTGCCCCTCATCGTCATCGAACTTAAGAATCCTGCCGATGAGAACGCAACCGTAAAATCTGCATTCAATCAGTTGCAGACCTACAAACAGGCAATACCAGGTCTTTTCACCTACAATGGCTTCATGGTCATCTCCGATGGTCTTGAGGCAAAGGCAGGCTCCCTCTCCGCCGGTTTCAGCAGGTTCATGGCGTGGAAATCAACTGATGGCAAAACGGTAGCATCGCCCCGGATAGGGCAGATGGAAACGCTGATCAACGGAATGCTCAACAAGCGAACCTTGCTGGATATCACACGTCATTTCATCGTATTCGACAAATCGAAAAAGGAAGACAAAGAAACCGGCATAACAACGATTGTGACCGTTAAGAAACTGGCTGCATATCATCAATACTATGCCGTGAATAAAGCCGTGGAATCGACCCTGCGGGCATCAGGATATTCTGAAACCAAAACGACAGATGAGTTTATGGTGATGGAATCACCGGCAAGCTATGGTCTTGTTGGGGTGGATTCTCAACCTGCCGGGGACCGGAAAGGCGGCGTGGTCTGGCACACGCAGGGAAGCGGTAAATCGTTATCGATGGTCTTTTTCACAGGTAAAATCGTTCTCGCCATGGACAATCCGACCATACTGGTAATAACCGACAGAAACGATCTGGACGACCAGCTGTTTGATACCTTTGCTGCGTCAAAGCAGCTTCTCAGGCAGGATCCTGTCCAGGCGAAGAACAGGGAGCACTTGAAAGAACTGCTGAACGTTGCATCTGGTGGAGTGGTATTTACCACCATCCAGAAGTTTCAGCCAGAAGAAGGAAATGTTTACCCGAAACTATCAGACAGGCGAAACATCATCGTAATTGCCGATGAAGCCCACCGGACACAGTACGGATTCAAGGCAAAAACCATCGATGCAAAAGATGCGCGGGGAACCGTAATCGGGAAAAAGATCGTTTACGGCTTTGCGAAATATACTCGTGACGCCCTGCCCAATGCGACTTATCTTGGCTTCACCGGTACACCCATCGAAAAAACAGACGTGAACACGCCCGCTGTTTTTGGCAATTATGTCGATGTTTACGACATCTCCCAGGCAGTCGAGGACGGCGCAACCGTAAAGATCTATTATGAAAGCAGACTGGCAAAAATCGCTCTCAGTAAGAAAGGTAAAAAACTGGTTGCAGAACTGGACGAGGAATTAGAAAAAGAAGACCTTGCCGAGACGCAAAAAGCCAAGGCAAAGTGGACACAGCTTGAAGCGTTGATTGGCAGCGAAGACCGGATAAGACAGATTGCACAGGATATTGTAACCCACTTTGAGCAGCGCCAGGAAGTGTTTGAGGGTAAGGGAATGATCGTGACAATGTCAAGACGGATTGCAGCCGACCTGTATGATGAAATTATCAAGATCAGACCAGAGTGGCACAACGACGATCTTAAAAAGGGCGCAATCAAGGTGGTAATGACATCGGCATCTTCAGACGGTCCAAAAATCTCAAAACACCATACCACCAAAGAACAGAGACGGGCTCTGGCAGAAAGAATGAAGGACACAGAAGACGAATTAAAATTGGTGATTGTACGGGATATGTGGCTAACCGGTTTTGATGTTCCTTCGTTGCATACGATGTATATCGATAAACCCATGAAAGGTCATACGCTTATGCAAGCAATTGCACGGGTGAACAGGGTCTATAAAGACAAGCCCGGTGGCTTGGTGGTTGATTATCTCGGAATCGCCTCTGATCTGAAAGAAGCTTTGTCATTCTATTCTGACAGCGGAGGAAGAGGTGATCCTGCTGTTCTTCAGGAACAGGCGGTTCAACTGATGCTTGAGAAACTTGAAATTGTATCCCAGATGTTTTATGGATTTCCATACAAACATTACTTTGCTGCGGATACCTCAACAAAACTATCAATAATACTCGCTGCACAGGATCATATCATTGGCATTGAAGACGGGAAGAAGCGGTATATTGATGAAGTGACCGCATTATCAAGAGCATTCTCTATAGCCATTCCGCATGAGCAGGCGATGGCTGTAAAGGATGAAGTCTCGTTCTATCAGGCGATAAAAGCCAGACTTGTGAAGTTTGACAGCACTGGAACAGGTAAAACCGACGAAGAGATTGAAACCGCAATCAGGCAAGTTATCGATAAAGCTCTTGTTACGGAACAAGTAATAGACGTTTTCGATGCTGCGGGCATTAAGAAACCGGATATTTCTATTCTATCGGAAGAATTTCTTTTGGAAGTCCGGAACATGGAATATAAAAACATCGCCATGGAAGTTCTTAAAAAGTTGCTCAACGATGAAATAAAAGCCAGGATGAAGAAGAACATGGTTCAAAGCAGATCGTTAATGGAAATGCTGGAAGATTCCATCAAGAGATATCACAACAAGGTTATTACAGCGGCAGAAGTTATTGAAGAATTAATCGAGCTCGGTAAAGAGATAAAGAGGATGAACAAAGAGCCACAGGAGATGGGGCTGTCAGAATTTGAATACGCTTTTTACACGGCAATTGCGGATAATGACAGTGCAAGAGAATTGATGCAAAAAGAAAAACTACGAGAATTGGCTGTTGTTTTATTCGAGAAGGTGAAACAAAATACATCAATAGACTGGGCGATAAAAGAAAGCGTCAGGGCAAAATTAAAAGTGATCGTGAAACGGACATTGAGGCAATACGGTTATCCTCCGGATATGCAGGCACTCGCAACAGAAACAGTGATTAAACAGGCAGAATTAATAGCAGATGAATTGATACAGAGGGGATGATACGATTAAAATCCAGGAACTTTTATTTGAAGAGATGAGAATACTGCGGGTCAAAAGAATGATATATAGAACCATTGGCATGGCACAAGCGGCATACGCCAGAATTGCTCTGCAACACCCGATAACGGATCCTTCCCGTGACCATCCATCAATCCATTTTAGAGACGTTCTCACTCCACGACCTCCGCAACACGCGTAATCTCGCTTAGAGCCTCTGTGTACCACGTCTTTGATTCGGACTTCTTGAGGCGAGCTGGCAGCAGATATGAGAAGGCACCTTCCGACACACAACTTTTGAACTTCGCAGTGGCAATTCCCCTTTTTGCTGGTTTTACATACAACCTCTCAAAAGACTCTCTAACGATCAGCCATGCCCTTCCGCCAAGTATAAAGATCTCGTCGACCGGATACTGCACCTCACCTATTGTTTGTCTGGAACCTATGTCAATAACCTCCATCATTTTGTTTGAGGGAATATTCGAATGAATTTTCCCTTTTGCTCCAAGATCCATCAATCTGGTTGTTGCATGCCAGGTCTCCTGCCATTTTTTGATCCATCCGGTCTTTGCAAGGTGGCGTAGGATCTCTCTCAGTTCGTCTTCAGGACAGAACCCTTCAAAGAGATTCTGGAGGTGGTGATCGGTGAGCCCGCCCGGGCTGGAATAGAGCGAGGAGAAGACCTGCTGCACCACGACTGACGGATCGTGTGAATAATCAACCGGTTCGACATATCCTGCCATTGCAATGTGAAACATCCGTTCAAGCAGCATCTGTTCATCAGCAGAACCGTAGATGGCAAAGACCCGGTTTCGTGACATACGCCGGCTGCCCCGACCGATCCGCTGGAGCAGTGATGATACGCTCCACGGGACTTCTGCAAGTACGATAGCATCGATATTCCCAATATCAATCCCTATTTCAAGTGTCATGGTAGCCACGCAGACTCCGTACGGTGCGTCCTTCATGAAACATTCGGCTTCTCCACGAATCGATCTACTTAAACTGCCGTGGTGGACGACAACACGGTTAGAACCCCACAGATCCATACATTCTCTGGAAAAATTCTCTACTGTGGCTCTCTTATTGCAAAAGATGAGCAACTTCCGGATATTCTCTCTTCTTACGCAGTTATATAGTTCTTCAACTGATTCAACAAGTGTGTACTCGATTTCTCGTTTACCAGAGTCGGTTATGACTTCAAAATCTCCGAGATACCTGCGCCCTATATCCTCCGGAGCTGCTATAGTTGCCGAGAGGGCATAGATATTAAAATCCGTGGTTGAAATGTGTTTTAACCTTTTTAAAAGCAATCTGAGTTGATCGCCTCGATATGTGTTGTCAATGAGATGTATCTCATCGAGTATCACCGCCCTCATATTCTTGAACGAGTCTGGATATCTGCAAATCATCGAATCAAACGACTCAGGCGTGGTGATCAGAACATCCGGAGACTTATCAGGGTTAAATCGCGGCGTATCGCCGGTTTTCATCGATACCGTGATTCCAAGTTCATCCAGCTGCCCCTTGAGGCGGTCATGCATATCGTTGACCAGCGCCTTCGTCGGAGAGATGTATAGGATTGTCATGCCAATTCTGCTATCTCTACTTTTTTTACTATTTCTACTTTTTTTACCCCCTATACTACCCATGTCACTCACACAACCCCTGTTACCCCATCCTTCCTTCAAATACCGCTCGATGAGCGGCGCAATCACGGCTTCGGTCTTTCCGCTGGCGGTAGCTGAGACGATGATTGCGTTCTTCCCAGATAGGACCGCCGGAATGGTTCGCGATTGGATCGGAAGCAACCTACCGTATCTGCTAAAAAAAGTCATCCACGTGCGCCTGAGCCTCCGCCGGTCAGAATCCATCTGGAAATTCTCCGATTGGTTTATCAGAATGAAAACGAGTGGGATCAAGAGCTCCTATCAGTCCCTTGATGAATCTACAGGGTTCCGGAGCCGATGTTTCGACAGGCTCGTTTGCAGCCATCTCTGTGTAATATGCTTATGGTATCATAAACATTATGCGCGTGGTTTAGCCGCAGTCACGGCTGGATATGCTTGCGATACGAGAGGTGACTGGGAATGCGTGAAGGTTGAGGGTCGGGCTTGCGGCGGACGCGATGTGGGTTGTGGACGATTCTGGCGGCGCTGATTTTGCGGGCGGGACGGCGACATGACTCACCTACAGCCTACTGTTCAGTGACTGTGATCGCGGTTGCATGGACTGATGGAACATGTACGCGGGATTTTCTGAGATACGAGCGATGGCGTAGCCGCGAATTGCTGCAGATGCATCTGCACGCTTGCACAACAATACGCAAATACTATATAATCCCTTGTGACAAACAGATGATTACATGGTTGAATCCACACTGACATTGAAATTCAGAGGCGTCGAAGCCGATTTGTTGAACCGGATGGTGGAGACCGGACTC
>PIXW01000061.1 GCA_003601535.1 ANME-2 cluster archaeon | reverse complement strand
GCCGTGATCGCGCTTGAGATCGCAACCGGGAGCCGCCCGTGCGATACCGCGATGCTCGATGCTGCTGATGTCAGTGGTGACGGGCGGGTCACCTCGCTCGACGCGCTCATGATCCTGCAGGCGGCGGCTGGGGGCATAGAATTGTGAATCTCGCTCAATGTTATGTCTGGCAGAACAGTAACGCACGCGTTTGTGGTGCGTACTGTGGTGCGAGAGCCCATGGGAAGCCACAAACGCTGATGTGCTCATTTATAATGATGCTCTGGTAGGGGGCAACAATAGAATAATTTAAGGATCGGGGTGTATAATATGGGCAGAAGACCGTCAAGAAAGAAAATAATAAAATTGTTGCTTGGGAATGATTTTAGTGAAATAGAAAGAGATGAAAATCACCCTCTCATGAGATTTATCGATGATCCGGTAACTTTAGGCGAGTTAAACGATAAACCTGTACAGTATGGGATCAAATCGCTAATAAAAGAAAGTTATATATATTGGCATGTTTTGATTTTAAATCTCCTTAACTTTGTAGAGGAACTTAATCCAGATTCATCTGAAATCAAAACAATAAGAAGAAAAATCATAAAATGTAGGGATGATCATCAGGAGTTCTACAGGACATTGGAAGAGTTGCGTATTGCAATGGCTTTCAAATTGAAATCATGGTCTTACGAATTTGAGCCAAAAGTAGGTGGTGGGGATTTTGATCTGGTTGTGCGCAGCGACGGTAAACGGGTATACCTCGAAGTGTATTTTCCAGATACTTCAGATGTTCGCATTTTAGAAGATAAAATAGATAAGAAACTGTCTGATTTTAACGAAACTGATGGAGATGCTATATTTTTGGTTAATGTTGGAGCACAACCAGATAAAGAAGAGTATATTGAGAATGCAATGAAATTTGTCGGTGAAAAACCAAAATTGTCTGGGATTATATTTTATAGTTACGACATGGGTGCGATGGTAAGCCAACAACCAACAAATAAAATTATTATACATAAAGATTGGTTTAAGCCTCCAACGAAAATCATTTTCAAAAAAATATCCGATACTGTAAGCGAATTTAAGTACGAATTCCATGATTATCCGAAATATGATTTCTCACATGAATTGCATGGGGCGACTTCGTGAAACGAATTATCAGCATCATATTATTGCTGACACTCATGAGCGGTGTTGGCGCAGCAAGCATGATCACAGTGGATGACGGCGGCGGCGCGGATTATACGGGTATTCAGGAAGCGATAGATGCGGCATACGAAAACGACACCGTTTATGTGTTCAATGGCACGTACTGTGAGAATGTGTAATGTACATAAACGAGTCATATTGATTGGAGAAGGAGCGGATGTGGTGACAGTAGATGCTGTGAATTCAATAGAGAATGTAACTGTATCGAACAATTGTCACGGCATCTGCTTGGAGTATTCGAGCAACAACAATACTCTTGAGAACAAAACGGCCCTTTACGGATGCCCCGTAATTTATTGCGGGGTGGAGCGGCTGGGGCTTAAGAGGTGTAATTGTGTATAAAGTGTTTCCCCTACAAGGTTTAATTTTACAAGATAAAATAGATATAAAACTATATAATATAAGATATACATTTTTTCCAAGAGGCATGATTGGTAATATTGGACTATTAAAATTAGATCAACAAAGTCAAAAAGATATTTTAGATTTATTTCATAATTGTGAAACATTTGTAATAATCCCAGAATATTCTCAACAAACTATCGAAATCGCATTTGTTAAAATAGGGCTTGGAATTATATATTTTGCAAATATGTTAAAAAACAGACATGACTTTTTTTCTTCTTATTATGCTGATTTAAGAATTGGTACAGATGAAATCAATGAAAATGATTTTGACCTTTCAATACCCGTATTTTATTCACCAAGCTCAGATACTCCATCATGGCAAAAGAGCGAATTTAGAAGGTTACCATTGAAAATTGAAAATAGTATTCAAAATGAGGTTAATAGTGTAACAAGATTTATAAATAAAAATTATACAACATCGGATAAACTCATATCAGCATTTTACTTCATGTACTATATCTTGCCGCAAACAGACATTGCCCTTTCAATTGTTTTAATCTCAACAATTCTTGAATCCTTACTTTTGGAAAAATCTGATAGAAATAAGAAAAAAAGTTTATCAGTAAGAACTGCTTGTTTAGTTCATGATTCTGGAGATAAAGATGAAAAAATCGAATTGGCAAAACATGTTCAATATTTTTATGAACTCAGATCTCAGATTGTCCATAATGGAAGATTTTTAAAGTTGATGGACTTCTTAGTAGTTGATAGAGCAAAGGAATCCATATATAAAATTATAGAGTATATTATTAAAAACGACATTCAAAGCATTCAGGACATACGTTCAATAGTAAAGACAAACTACGAGGCTGATGGGTTATGCAATGGATTTGATTATTTAGTTTCTTAAGTTCGGGACAACTTTATATAACTCTAAACATTATACATAAAACACTTGAAATACCAGATCCATAAAATAAAATAAATGTCCAACCAACTGCTCGCGGATGCCCCGTAATTCATATTGTGGCGTGATGCAGTTGGGGCTTCTGAATGGTGGTAGTCAAGAACACATAAAGTTGGTATACCATACAGATACCTGCATGGCTCACATGCTCCTATCACCCATCTCATCGGAGACAGAAGATTTCGCGGATACTCACATGCACGGTACAAACACAAAAAACACTGTGCTGATCGTAATCGGATGTTGCGATGTCGAACACTCTGGACGGGCGCGCTCAACGCTTGGCTGATGGGAGCACATTACCATAAACCAGACGGCAGCATACTTATGCGCCACCCCGCCCCTACCACCCCATCGCCTCCGCAAGCATCTCATTTAACTCGCGCCTCATCGATTCCCCAGCCAGAAAGTCTCCCACGGTTGTTATGATGCGCAGTTCCTGTGCTGACGGTGCCTGATGAGATCAAGAGGCGGAGATTCCCCCTTGCGTCAGAGCGCAGCACCTTTGCCGTTGTCTTCCCACCACCAGCAGCCCCATTGACGCTGATACCGGAAGGAATGATCCGCTTCATCATCGGATGTCGCGCTACGAGCTCTGCCGCTTTTTTCCGGTCCTACCGCAAACGATCGTGGTGTGTGCACCGCCGGGTTTAGGTTTAGTCTGTGTTCATGCGATACTGATCCTGGCCCCATCAGCCCCACGCCTGTACCTGCCAAACTCAGAGCCGGCCAGTTCGCTGCCATAGAATACAGGTCCATCCGTGCACGCCCGGTATCCTGATGGGTCGGTGCAGCATGCTCCGCAGATTCCGAGTCCGCACTTGATGTACCGGTGCAGACTGAACTGGGCGCAATCGAGCGCGCTCTCATCCAGCATCGAAAGGAGAGCGTACATCATCGGTTCAGGACCGCAGGAACATACGTATCGATCTGCCGCTTCATCCAGCAGATCGGTAACCCTTCCGTGGAATCCTGCAGAGCCGTCGTCGGTTGCGATTCTGATCGTCCCTGCATCTCTGAATCTATGCTCAAACAGGAGTTCATCGCGTGTCCGTGCGCCAAGCAGCGTCAGCACATCGCACCCCATCTCATGCGCTGCCTCTGCAAGCGGGGCAAGCGGCGCAGCGCCGACTCCTCCTGCAACGATCAATAACGGATCGTGGATATCAAAACCCCTGCCGTAGGGCCCCCTGATTCCAACAGTATCTCCAGTAACGAGTTTAAAGAGCGCAGAGGTCGCATCCCCCACCCGTTGCACCGTGATCATGTTGTGATCGGATAGCGACATCGGAACCTCGTCAACGCCCCTGATCCAGACCATGACATACTGACCAGGTGTAAAATCGAATGACCGGTCAAAAACAAACGATCGTACTGATGGGGTCTCTTCTCTGATATCAACGATCCTTACATCGATCGGTTTCATGATTATTCAGCAAAGTTCGATACCCATTCCGGTTTCTGAGGCGGGTTCGCATCCAGCAGATCTCTCCACCTCTCATCGGTGAGTCTGTCATCCATTGGCTGCTTGAACTCGTAGTAGCTCATAACCGGACCCGCTCCTGCGAGGATTCTCCCATCAGGAAGTTTGTATGCAACGACAATCAGATCGACGTATCCCACACCTTCCTCCAGAACCTGTCCGGTATTGCCATCGGTATGCACATCAGCAACAATCGTCGTCTTCTTTGCCTTATCATCAACATCAGCGATGACCCCATCCAGGTTATCGCCAAAGTTCTTTATAAAATCGTAATCATCATCAGAGAGTTTCTTATTCTCCAGTTCCTTCGATGATATCTCTACGAGTCTCTCAAGTATGCTTTCGAGGTTATCGAGTCTGCGCTCTGCTGATCCATCCAGAACATCCATATCGCTCAAACCGTTGTTCGTCATCCGTGTTAGCGCAAGCAACCGGTTGTAGAACTCCGGAACCGGCTCAACATATCCGACAGCAGGTTTCTCTTCAGATGGTATATACATACTCGTAGCCTTCATGGTATAACTCTGTTTGGCATAGAGGATCGTGTCATGACGTAGTTCTGTCCACGATGCCAGTGATGTGGTCAATTCCCGGTCCTGCCATGCACCGGTCTGCATAAATGTCGGATAGCCAGCGCCATGATCATCGAGGAGAGGCTTTAATGCGAATAACCATGACCAGTAGAGATTCTTGTTCCAGTCTGTATAATCAAACGAGTCGAATTCATCCTTCAGTTTGCCATACTGGCGGTCATACTTCGTATAATTGGAATCATCCAGTTCGTCCAGTAACTCCCTCGACCGGTTCGATCCAATGAGCGCCATCACATCGAGACCGCGAGGAAATCCCCTGACCGATCTTCCGGCACCATCGATAACGAGCGTGAATGGCTCTTTATCTCCCTGATAGACGCCGGTATATGTGCCGACAAGATTCGTGAACATATACGAATCAGGGATGAATCGCTGACCCATCAGCCGGAATCCTTTGGTGCTTAGAAGGCACTGATCAGCCTGCTCAGGGGTAAATGGCGGCGATATTTCATACGCCCCTGTTCCGCCGTATATTTCTGGCGACCTGTATGCTGCCAGTTCTGCTTTCAATTCTTCGATCGTCTCTTTGTTCAGGTCATCTGGGTCAAACGAACCTCCAAAAACAGAGTTCAGTGCATCGATGTACTCATAAGGTCCCAGATCATCGGAGAACCCCACATAAAATGCAGTCACCGAGTATATTCGATCCCATTTATCCATGAGTTCCCCGTCTATAGCGAGTTCGGATGCTATCAGGCATGCACCCATCGTCTGGATTCTCGCATCCTCTGCTCCGATGAGCGCATCAGCAGATACATTATCCGAGCCCTTGAGGAGCATGCTGATCCTTCCGTACCACATAAGCGCTCTGAAGTAATTCTTTAACTTTTCTGACCTTGTATAGTGACCTCTCGGAACATACTGGGAATAATCCTCCTTATAGATGAAGATGGGGGACTCTGAGAATCCGGAATGCTTGTCTATCAACCTCAATTCGGCTTCAACATCACCCTTAACAAACGATGGAACCTCAAAACTATAATGCTTCAGGTCTTCTTTTTTAAAATAAGCATCGCCACATTCCCATTCGTGCTCGCTCTGGCAGACCTGTTTCGACTTTGGCTTTAGCAGACTTAATCCGACCGAAAAGTATGCAACATCTCTTCTTGATGCTTCTTTTAGCTCTCCATCACTATTTTCATAAGATTTTATTGAATCGTTCAGTAATTGCTCGCTGATCTTCCAGATCAGATCGTAAAATTCCCTCTCCTCGATCTGCCGCAACGTCTCATCGAACTGGATGTGATAGAGGTGTAGCAGCGAGTCAGTGGTGATGAAGATCGGAACTTCGTTATCCGTGAGTGTGTTGTATGGCTGGATGATATCCTCTTCCTTCGGATTGAAAGGATTGTCTATCACCACAAATCCGTTCTCTTCCAGTAAATTCAGAGCATCGCTCCTGAGAGGAATTTTTCCGGAGAATGAATCATAGTTTGAAATTTGATCTATCTGTAACGGTAACTTGTATTGAGGAACGTTCAACGTGATATCCAGTGGCTGTAATGAGTAATATTTAACAAAATCCATATTTTCTGCCGGGACACCGGATAGATTGATCGGCTCTGTTTTGATCTGCCGGATCGGTTCCGGTTGAATCGGTTCCTGTGGTTCCTGATCGACGCAACCGCTGAGAACTATTGATAGAATAATAAGTATCAAAAATGTATTCCTCATTATGGATTCTATCGGGATTGCCTGGTTTATAAACGTTTGGTTTGTTGGAGTAACGTAACCTGTAACGGGGTGATCATAAGGTTTAATTACTCCTGCTACATAAATCGAGCGATGCATGGCTACCTGAATGGTGATAAATGTGTGTGACGAAGAAGAACAGACGCAACTACTGGGTGAACTCATATCTAACGTGCAACTGGACAATGGAATCACGGTATCGGTCGGCGATATTGAGATCAGTTTGCACAGCAATGAACTGACATTCGATGAACTCGAAGAGCGGTTATTCACTCTGATTGATAAGGTTGAGAAACGATTTGGGAACAGGGACAAAAATTATATGAGCTATACTTCATGAGGTGAATATATGGATTTAAACGAACTCAGACGCGGAACTGAACTGTTAAAACGAGGGTTTGCTGCCATGCAGAAAGGTGGAGTCATCATGGACGTGACAACACCAGAGCAGGCAGAGATCGCAGAGGCGGCTGGCGCAGTTGCTGTTATGGCGCTTCATGCGGTGCCATCCGATATCAGGCGAGAGGGCGGTGTTGCAAGGATGGCTGACCCGCAGATCGTCTGCGAGATCATCGATTCGGTGAGCATTCCTGTAATGGCAAAAGCACGGATCGGACACACCGTGGAGGCACGGATCCTTGAGGCGATCGGCGCTGATATGATCGATGAATCGGAAGTGCTGACGCCTGCTGACGAGTTCCATATCGATAAAACTGAATTCACAGTGCCGTTCGTCTGTGGTGCCCGCAATCTCGGCGAGGCACTGCGCCGCATTGCCGAGGGTGCTGCGATGATCAGAACAAAGGGCGAAGCAGGTACCGGGGACGTCCGGGAGGCAGTTCGGCATACGAAGCTGATCATGGGCAGCATTCGATCACTGAAAGGCAAAAATAACGAGGAATTGATCAAGGTGGCGCGGGAGATCGAGGCACCAGCAGAACTGGTTATGGAGACAGCGAAACTCCAGCGGCTGCCTGTTGTGAACTTTGCTGCAGGAGGCGTGGCAACTCCTGCCGATGCTGCACTGATGATGTATCTTGGTGTAGACGGCGTCTTCGTTGGTTCGGGGATTTTTACAGCAGAAAATCCGGAAAAGATGGCGAATGCGATCGTTGCAGCTGTTAATAACTATGACAAACCGGACGTTCTTGCAGAGATCTCAAAAGGTCTCGGAGAGCAGATGAAGGGGATCGATATCAGGATGCTTTCCGAAAATGAGGTTCTGCAGACGCGGGGATGGTGATACATCCACGCGCGTTCGGTTGGCGGAACAGCAATTTTCGCTATAGTTGATCACAGAAACTCAACATCATCGTCAACCGGCTCGGTCATGACACTTCCAGTGTATGCATCGATCATGATGTTGTGATTTGCGCCCTTAACCTCCCAGACCGGCAGATAGACCAGTTCCACATCGAGATTGATGTCCTTTGATCTTGGTTTTACCGTCTTTTGCTCGGTTATGATGGTATCGCCTGATGTGCTGGTGAAGGCTATGGTTTTTGTGTTGCTCGCAATCGCATCGCTTAATATCTCGTTCTCAACCTCATCCTTTGTCAGGACAGCACTCTTTATCTCATAATTCTGAGAGGGAATAGATATCTGGTCGTGTATCTCTCTCAGGTATTCGTGTTTCTGTTTATTTAATGCGTTGATTGCGGACGAATCTTCGGACGATATATGCACCGCCTTCATTTTATACTGCTGATATGTATCAATGACATATTTATAATTCCAGAATGGTACAAATTCGATAACGATATTCGTTATACCGCTGACAAGCCCTTTCGCGGTTGCCATAGCACGTTTTTCATCCACACGTATGGGAGCACATCGCAACTGCAGCATGTCATGCGGATCAGAAACGATCTCGGTTGTGTCCGGCATCTTCTTCTGATCTTCCAGATTCTTCTGACCCTCCAGAAAATCGTACCGGATGCCTTCCGCCTCTGCAAGAATTGCTTTTCCGATACGAATCTCAAGTTCAGCACGGTCCCATGTTCTGATGCCGTATTGATCCGCAAAGAATGCCATCCATTCGCTGATCTCATCGGATATGAACAGAGCACCATACGACCCTTGTACGATGTCTGCAAAATACCGAAGATCGTTCTCTACCAGTCCATACTGAATACAGGTTATCTCTCCATCATTCTCCACAACCAGATCGATCCCAGGAAGATCGATTTCAGGAGTCGTATCGTACCCCTGCGATTTTAGAATATTTATGAGAAGATCGAGTAAGATCTGTTTATCCATCATCTACACCTTGAGCCTGAGTAGTCCACGCAGACAGGTGTCCTCCATCGGAACTGGTATCGCTGTTTCTTCGCAGTTCATGATCGATGTCGCAAGCTCCCGGTACACATCCGCGATAGCGGAATCCGGTCTCTTCTCGATCACAGAGAACCCTTCTCGTTCGCAATCCTGCACGATATCAGCCTTCGGGATGAATGCGACGAGTCTACTTCCAATTTCCGATGCAAATTCGGTTATAATCTCTTTTTCTCGTGGAACATTTCTCGAATTGCAGATTACACCACTGAGCGGCATCTTCAATGTCTGAAGTCCCTTGCAGATGTTGTTTGCAGCGTAGATTGGCATGTACTCTCCTGATGAAAGAATGTATGCCTCGCTCACAAGACCTTTTCGGATTGGCGCTGCAAAGCCACCGCACACGATATCCCCTGGTACATCATAGATCACAAGATCACTGTCCCTGATCGCTGCTGTGATCTTCTGCAGCGCTGTCATCGCAACGATGATTCCTCTGCCGGCGCAGCCAACGCCTGGTTCCGGTCCGCCAACCTCAACACATTTGACGCCTTTGTATCCTTCATAAACCACATTTTCCTCGCATAGCTCCACTTTCTGCCGCATCAAATCCATTACCGTTGGAATTCGTCTGCCACTTAGCAGTGTGATCGATGAATCGCTCTTCGGGTCACATCCGATGATCGTGACCGAGTATCCCATATCAGCACACGCTGCTGCAACATTCGAGGCGGTGCTGGACTTGCCAATCCCGCCTTTTCCATAGATCGCTATTCTTCTTGTTCTGTACATACCTTCTCAAGTACAGCTATATACTCCCGATATGCGGTGATCAGATCGTTCGTTCTGTCCAGAAAACCATGAATGCGCTCGTAAAAATCTACAAGATATGCCTCTGTATCAGGATAGTCCTCTTCCTTTAGAATGGATATCGATTTAGAGGATTCTGAAAAATCCTTTTCGCAAGCATCCACAGTACTTCTAAGTTCGGGTAAGTCTGGGTTCATATCCGTTACTTATGCTGCTATAGTATTTAATGATGATCGATCAGGCAATGTTTACAAACCATCAGTCAACACGGTGTTTATGAACACCCTCATGAGATATCCCCGTGTCTCTGCCGGCATTGAACAGGCACGATTTCTGATTGCGAAGAAGATTCCTGTCGATTACGATCTCGATGCGCCGCTGAGTGATCTCTGGAGCATCCACGATGACGCGATGCGCGAATTCAACCGGGTGGAAAAAATCAAAAAACCGGAAGAGAAATCCTTACTTGATCTTAAAAATGTGATTGCAGATCGCATACTCGGAAACTGCCATTTCTGTGACCGGAGATGTGGTGTAAACCGGAAGAAAGGAAAGATCGGGTACTGCAGGATCGGTGCGGTTTCAAGATACTCATCCGAGTTCCTCCATTACGGGGAGGAGCCGGAACTGGTACCATCACACACGATTTTTCTGTCGGGCTGCGTCTTTTCGTGCGTGTACTGTCAGAACTGGGAGATCTCGACTAACCCGGATCTGGGAATGCCGATACTCCCCGAGGATGTTGCAAGAATTATTGCATCAAGACGCGGTCTTGGCGCAAGGAATCTGAACTTTGTAACGCCTACACCGCATCTCCATACCATACTGCGCATTCTTGCTGCGATGAAGGTAAACACCCCGGTAATCTGGAATTCGAATATGTATCACTCGGAAGAAGCTGCAAAACTCCTCTCTGGTGTCGTAGATGTCTATCTTGCTGATTTCAAATATGGAAACGATGCATGTGCAAAGAGATACTCGAATGCCGATCATTACTGGGACACCGTCACAAGAAACTTCACAGGTGCTTATGATGATTCTGAGATCCTGCTGCGGCAGCTTGTGCTGCCAGGGCATATCGAATGCTGCACGCAGCCGATCATCGAGTGGGTGCGCGAGCATATACCACGGGTCAGGTTCAATCTGATGTTTCAGTACCGACCGATGTATCTTGCGTATAAATACCCTGAGATCAACAGATCGCTCACAGAGAGCGAGCGTACGTATGCGCGGAAATTATTGGCAGAGAGCGGGATCTGCTGTGAATGATATCCGCACGAGAGCAGCATCAGCATCACCGGTGCACAACGCTCAGCACATCCTCTGCATCGTACATGAGCTTGATTCTGCGGCTTCTGCCGTGCATGCCAGCGGCTGTGAGATCGGTATCGATCAATCGCAGTGCAGCGAGTTTACCCAGCATCGTGTGAAACCTTGTGTAACCAAGCCCGGTTGATTCATGAAAAGCATTATAGACCTCGCCTGCTGTTGATTCTTTCTTCTCTGCGAGAATAGCGAGAATCGCCTGTTCACCACTGCCAAGCGTTGCGATCATGCGTGACAGATGCAGCATCCTCGATTTCTGGTATGCTGACTGCACATCATCCTGTGACACGCTCGTGCTTGCTCGCTGTTCGGCACCCAGTGCCGATCGCTTGAGGAGATCGATTCCGACCCGGAGATCACCTGCTTCTGAGGTGTAATCGACGATCGTGTCAAGAACGTCCTCTGACATCACGCCCTGGTAGAATCCGAGTTTCACGCGATCTGAGAGGATGCTCTTCAGCTCATCCCACGCGTATCTCGGGAAGAATATCTCCTCAGGCAAAAATATCGAGCCGACCTTCGGATCGAAGATGTAATTCAGGCTGTTATCGCTCAAGATTGTGATCACACTGATCTTTGTTCCGGGATGGGTTTCATAAGCGCGCAGCAATGAATAAAGTACATTGTCCACCTCTTTCTCATGAAATAAATAATTTATATCATCAAGCGCCACAATCAGAATCTTCTCGTTCTGAATAAGGTACTTTGCAATCTCATCGAGTATCTTTCTGAACGAGACACCGGATGTCGGCGGCGCATGTCCGATCAGCCGGTGAAATATCTCTGAGAATATCGCGTATCTGGTCTGATTTGCCTGACAGTTGACATGCACAGTAACAACATCCTGCGCATGCTCGCTCAGTTCCTCGAATACCTTCCGGACAGCCGTCGTCTTCCCGGTGCCTGGTGGGCCCACGCACATCATATTTAGCGCACGCAACCCCCGCAGTGCCGGACGCACTCCGAACATGAGCGATCTGAGCTGCGAATCCCGGTGTACGAAGTGCTCAGGAATATAGTCGAACTCAAAGAGTTCCCCCCGCCTGAACAGGGTCTGATCCCACAGCAGGGTTTTTGCGGGCATGTTATGATATCTCTGCCGCGTATCTATAATGATTTGGTTGATCAACTTCGAAGAATCATATCCTCAACCACACCCTCATCAATGTCTACACCCTTCTTCCTGAAGAACCTGACGATATTATAAATATCCCGCATCAAAAATTCCCTCGCATTCGGATGATCAAGAGTGACCGACTGCCCCATATCGATGAAAACGACCTCGTCGCCGTCCATCAGGATGTTAAACTCGCTCAGATCGGCATGTACAAGATTTGCACGATACAATTTCCGGACATAACGTACAGTGGTATCAAATACCTTCTGCGCCTGATCAGAAGTCAGTGGTGTCTCCCGCAGCTGTCGTGCCGGGAGTTCACCCTCTCCTATGAATTCCATCAAAAGAACGTTATTTCTTGCGATGTATGGTTCTGGCACACGCACTCCTGCCGCATGAGCCTTCTTCAGATTTCTAAGTTCCTTTTTTGTCCACGTAAACACAACGCTACGTTTATCGTTCCCGATGCTCTTGAATCTCGGATCTCCTATCAAATAGGAATGCATTGAACGAAAGTTGCTCGTAGAAATGCGGTAAATCTTTATAGCGATCTCGCGGTCACATCCGAGCGCATGAAAGATGTTTGCCTCCTTGCCTGTGCTGATCACACCACCGAGCGCATCGATGTATCCTTTGTTTGATAGATGATACAGGGTCTTCAGTGTTAAGGTATCAAAAACACCTTCAACTGATTTTAAGTCTTCGGAGTTCTTTATCCGTATGCGGAATTGATCAATCTCCTGATCAATCGCTTTTAATTTTTTTTCTATGTTTGTCATGATTCAGGAAAGATATCCGTGACGTCTCAGCCAATCCACCTGTGGCGCGGTGTACCTCCAGATCACATCCGCCTTCTCATTCTGAAACTCCCACGGAACAATGATAACAACATCGTTTTCCCGAATCCATATCCGCTTCTTCATTCTCCCAGGTATTCTGGCAGTTCTCACGGTTCCATCGAGGCATCTGACCCGCAGATGATTTGCTCCGAGTAATGTTTCCACGGTTGCCAGAACCTCACGATTCTGTGCGCGGGGAGTGCGTGCACGTACTATCGGTCCTTCCGGCTTCTTCTGTTTACCCAGGCACAACACCTCTGTATACACATTGCATGAATCCGCATTGTCGCTATATGTATATAAACATGTACACCTACAGAGGGCATCAATGAAGGTGATTCGAGATCCGATCCACGGGTACATCGAACTGGATGATATGGCGCTCTCACTCGTTGATACGCCAGCGATGCAGCGGTTGCGCCGCATCAAACAACTCGGATTGACAAATCTCGTATATCCAGGAGCGAATCATACCAGATTCGAGCATTCGCTTGGCACATACCATCTTGCAAACTCACTCACAGGCTGTATGGATGAGGCGGATGAGCGGATCGAGCTCTGTTCCGCAGCCCTGCTGCATGATATCGGACATGGACCGTTATCGCATGTAACCGAGAAGATCATCAAACGATATACCAGAAGATCACATGAGGATGTTCTTCCGATTCTCAAGGGTATGAGTGAGATCTTTGAAGAGTATTCCATCAACATTTCAAGAGTTGCCAAGCACATAAAGGGAGAAACCGGTTTTGGCGTCGCTCTAAACAGTGAAATAGATATTGACCGGATGGATTACCTTGTCAGGGATGCGCATTACACAGGTGTTCCGCTTTCGGTAGATATGGTGCGGTTGATCCATGAGATGAGGTTTCTGGATGGGAAACTTGTTATCAACAGTGGAGGAATAAGGGCTGCGGAATCGCTCCTGCTGTCGCGGTTTCTGATGCATCCGACGGTATATTATCATCATGTAACCCGTATCGCTGAGTCGATGTGCGTGTGTGCGATCGAGCGCATGATTAAGGATGGTTTTGATGTGAGATTGCTTTCAGAAATGGATGATCAGAGTCTCTTTGCACAGATGGGGTCATATCCTGGATATCCTTCTGAAATTGCAGACCGCCTGCGCAACCGCAGGTTGTTCAAACGTGCGCTCTATGCAGGATTCGATACGGTTAGCGAAAGCGTGCTTAACGATCGAAAAAATATCAGAAGAATCGAAGCAGAACTTGCATCCGATGTCGGGATCGATCCGGAGTATCTCCTGGTCGATATACCGAAACCACCTGAGATCGTGGAGACGAAAGCGAACATCATGATCGACCATCGATTGAAACCCCTGCATGAAGTATCACATCTTGTTGCTGCCCTCGGGCATGCGCAGCACGATAACTGGAGGATGGGCGTGTACACCCCTTCCGAATATCGTGAAGCGGTTGGTGGTGCTGCAAGAGACTTTTTTGGCATTAAAAAGCACAAACAGTTCAGACTGGATGAATTGACCATATAGAACAGATGATCCGGCTGGAACTGCGAGACCATGCACGTTTTTAAGATATGCGATCATAGATACATTACAAACCAGATTGGAGGTAACAACAGTTGAAAGTTCTTGTAAGCGATCCCATTGCAGAAGAGGGTTTGGAGATACTTAAGTCAGAGCATGAGGTGCATGTACGTACCGGTCTAACCGAAGAGGAACTTGCAGAGATCATACCAGAGTACGATGCCCTTGTGATCAGAAGCGGAACAAAGGTGACAGAACCGATCATCAACGCAGCGGATCGCCTTAAAATTATTGGCAGGGCTGGGGTTGGTGTTGACAACATCGATGTCCCGGCAGCAACGAGAAAAGGTATTATCGTTGCGAACACGCCGGAAGGGAATACAATCTCGGCAGCAGAGCATACCCTCGCGATGATGCTAGCGCTCTCGAGAAACATACCGCAGGCAAACGCATCATTGAAGGCAAACAGGTGGGATCGCAAACGGTTCATGGGAAGCGAGATTAGAGGAAAAATTCTCGGCATAGTCGGACTTGGGAGGGTCGGTATCGAGGTTGCGAAACGAGCGCAAAGCCTGGAGATGGATATCATTGCGTATGATCCATTCATACCAGCGCAGCGCGCAAAGGAACTCGGGATCAAACTTGCCGATCTCGAGACCGTATTGAAACAGGCTGACTATATCACGGTACACACACCGCTGACAGACGAGACCAGGGGTATGATCAGCGATCCACAGTTTGCGATCATGAAGCCAGGTGTCCGGATCATCAACTGCGCACGCGGCGGGATCATCGATGAGGATGCGCTTGCTCGTGCAGTCAACAAAAATCATGTATCCGGTGCCGCACTCGACGTCTTCGTGAACGAACCGCCGACAGGCAGTCCGCTCCTTGAGATAGAGAATGTGATCGTGACTCCGCATCTGGGGGCGTCCACTGCTGAGGCACAGGTTGCGGTTGCGGTCGATATCGCGAAGCAGGTACTTGCTGCGCTCAGGGGCGATTCTGTCACGAGTGCGATCAACCTGCCGCCTGTCCGGTCGGATGCCATGACCGTGATTGCGCCGTATATCGATATCGCAGAGATGCTCGGATCCATGAGCGCCCAGCTCTGCCGGAGTTTTGATGAGATCGAGATCGAATACACAGGCAGCATCTTTGACACCGATGTGCGAATGATCACGCTTGCAGCACTAAAAGGCGTGCTTGCACAGTCGATGGGACCAACTGTCAACTATGTGAACGCGCCGGAAATCGCAAAGGAACGGAAGATACGGATAAAAGAGAGTAAATCACTCGAAACCGATGAATTGCAGTCGGTCACGATCGGTCTCTCGGGCGGGATTGAGTCAAGATCAGTAACAGGAGGACTCGTTGGAGATGGAATGCGAATACTCAAGATTGATGGACACCGTGTCGATATCGTGCCGTCGAGGTACATGATCATCGCAAGACACGAGAACCGTCCGAATATTATCGGTCCATGCTGCATGATCCTTGGCAGGGAGAATATCAACATATCAGGAATGCAGGTCAGTGAAGCAGGAATCGATAACATATCGATCATGATCCTGAATGTTGATTCAGAGGTTTCTGATGCGGTGCTTGATAAGATCAGAGGTGTCGATGGGGTCAACGACTCCGAACTGATCCGAGTATGAATATGGACATGAGAAAACGTGTGTATCACCGTTTCCCGCAGCGTGAACTGCATTTCGAGCAGAAGTACCGGTATTACGGAGACATGCCATATCTGGTTCGCACGATGGCAGGAATTGATGGTAAATACGGGATGTTCTCGACAGAATCTCCTGATCGCAGGGGGCACTCCATCCAGGCGAAGCGTGAGATCGAGGTATACATCGTTGAGAACAATCTCGATTTCGTACATCTGGATCTTGATAATGTGGAGACTGTTCTGGATGGAATCGAGAGTGATGGGATACTTGATTTTAAAATATCACTGAAATACAGTTATCTCGATGGAAAATACAACCGGATCGCATTCGCTGGTGATGATTATCTGGTGCGGGCGCATCTGGATGGCGATCTCCTGACGCTCAAGGTTCATCTCGATGCCGGTTATGGGAGAACCGAATGCGGGCGTGTGGCAGATACGATCATTGAGGAACTGAGAAGGGGGATGGGATGATCAGGCAGGTTGTCGCATACATATTCAGAAAGAAGGGGAAAGTGATACTGATTAGTGAATTCGTATTTGCACTATCGCTTGACCTGAAATGGTTCTCGCCTGACCAGGCAGAGTCGATACTTACGAATGCGGAGAAACAGGGATTGGTACGGATCATCGATGACATGGTTGAGCCGTTATTCGATATCCATTCCATAGAAATTCCGATCGATTTCAGACCTGATCAGAGCATATTTGTGGAAAAGACTGTTTTTGATCAGGTGATTGAACGATTGTCCGGTGTGAAAAGCAAGCAGGAGATCCTGCGCCAGATCAATGAGAACCAGGAACGTCTGGGCATCGTTGAGCCAGACGCGGTTGCACTGCTGGTTGCGAGGATGTACCGTATCGATGTTGCTGACCTGATCGATGAAGCGTACAACCGCCTGATACGCTAGCGCTTAGCGCTTCAGTTCAACGACCTTCAGTGACAATCCATTCACACATTCATCTGGCGTATCCCCAATCACATCGGCAATTGTACATTTGTCACCGAATTCCAGACCGATCGGGTGGCATAGATCATACATTGTACACTCACTTTGGTCACACGTTGGCGGTTCAAAAACAATTTTCGATCCTTTAAATGCTTTTTTAGATTCAATTGCAGATATAATCGGAGACTCCACAACCTCCACTGCCTGTACACCCTCATCGTGTACGTAACAATTGTGCCTGGTGGTGGTTCTAATATTTACGATGCGGTATTTTCTTCCGCTATGCAGGTTCATACAGCTATTCTTGAATCTACATTCCTCGCATTCAGGAGCAGGACTATTGAATATAAACTCTGTTCCAACCTTTGCAAGCCGTACTCCTATGAGTGTGATGGTGGTATTCAGTTCCATTTTTTCACCTTTCTACATTGATGCGATCGCCAAGTATTAAAGTCTTGACCCAACACCTTTACATCCGGCGCGAACAAAAAGATCGTTCATGAACTACCAGCTGCAGTGCATCGAATGCCGTACCATGTACGGTCCGGATGAGATTCTGTACACATGCCCGAAATGTGGTGGGTTGCTTGAGGTGATATATGACCTCTCTTCGATTGATGTTGATTTTCACGTATCAGGTGAGTGCAGATCGGTCTGGAAGTATCGATCGCTTCTTCCAGTAAATATTGAGCCGGTAACGATTCAAGAAGGCGGCACCCCACTGTACCGCACAGAACGACTTGGCGGCAGTATGGGCGTTTCCGAGATGTTTGTCAAGCATGAGGGCTTGAATCCGACAGGATCGTTCAAGGATCGTGGCATGACCGTTGGCGTGACAAAGGCGATCGAACTCGGCATGAAGACGGTTGCATGCGCATCCACAGGGAATACATCAGCCTCGCTTGCAACGTATGCGGCAAAAGCCGGGATTCCCGCGGTTGTGCTGCTGCCTGGCGGCAAGGTCGCACTCGGCAAGGTCGCACAGGCGCTGATCCATGGTGCAAAGGTCTTAAACATCCGCGGCAACTTTGACGAGGCGCTCCAGCTCGTGCGTACGCTGTGCGATAAGTATGGATTCTACCTCCTGAATTCAATCAATCCGTTCAGACTGGAAGGACAGAAGACGATCGCATTCGAGATTGCCGACGAACTCGGATGGGATGTTCCTGACCGGGTTATACTCCCTGTAGGAAACGCCGGAAACATCTCCGCGATCTACAAGGGTTTTAAGGAATTAAAAGAACTCGGCATCACCGATGCGATCCCAAAGATGACAGGCATCCAGGCAGAAGGTTCCCGCCCGGTCGTGGATGCGATAGACCGCGGACTTGATCGGATAGAGCCGGAGATGAACCCAGAAACGATCGCAACTGCAATCCGGATCGGCGATCCTGTAAATGCTGCAAAGGCTCTTCGTGCGATCAGGGAGTCCGGGGGACTTGCAATCTCGGTTACTGACGAAGAGATCATCTCTGCACAGCGCGATCTGGCATCGATCGAAGGAATCGGTGTCGAGCCGGCAAGCGCGACGTCGGTTGCTGGAATGCGGAAACTGGGTGCGGAGGGGCTG
>PIXW01000060.1 GCA_003601535.1 ANME-2 cluster archaeon | reverse complement strand
TAAAAAATAAAAAGAAGCGACCTCAGAAGAGATCACTCAGATTAACCTTGAACTTTCCAAGACTGCCGCCGTAGTTTCCTGCGGTGATCTTCTTCACCCCAGGAATCTTCACAGCAGCCTCGATTCCGGCTTTTGTCGCGGCAGTCACAGCCTCGAGATTGATGCCATTGATCACGAGTTCATAGACAGCGTTGACATCGGGTGGGATGCTTGTATCCTCTACCTTATCCTTAAGCGTCGGAGCGAATCTATGGTTCGTCGTCGCCTGCATGAAGGTGTAGGTGTCCGCGCCTGGCTTTGAGCCGCTTGCAACAATCCCTCCGGGGAATGGCGTGATTGAGCCTTCGAGCTGCATGATCGCGTCAACAGCGTTCTCTGCCGCCGTAAGCCCGGTCATCTGGCTGTCTGCGAGGATGAAGAAGTTTCCGCCAGCAACGCCATCGACCGCGCCGATTCCGTGCTCTATGATGAAATCCCCTTCCATCATCGGTATCGCGTACGCCTTGCGCCCTCCGACCTCGATCTCTGATTCGTAGCCGTCAGCAAAGAACTTCATCTTGAATCCAGTATCAAACTGCTTCTCTGCGTCAGGTAGTCCGTTCCATACCGCGGTCGTTGGTGCGGTTAAGACGCACTGACCGATTCTTTTTAGCAACTGATCCTCAAGCGCCTTGTATCCGAATGTGCATATCTGGATGTAGACGCCAGGGCGTCCGTCAGGTGTGCTGTCACCGTTGACCACGCGCTCGATGCCTGCCTCTGCCGGGCACATGATAACCGATGTTCCGAATCCTGTTGCCTCTGCTGCCGCAACCATCGCCCATCGCTTGCTTGCGCCGGTGATGAGTACCCGTGCTACCTTGATACCGAATGCCTCTGCGTAGGTATCTTCGATCTCTACTCCGTTCAGTTCCATAGGAATACCTCTGCGTGTTATGACAGCGGATTACTACAAAAGGTTTTGGCAGAATCTGTCAACCTGTCGGTGCCGGATGATTCACAGTTCCGCCCGGTTAAGATCTCACACGCTTCTTAAGATCCGATTTCGAAAATTCAAACGACCCAACAATTCCAACCGATTCTGGAAGTTCTCCGAATCTCGCTCTTACAATCAGATCCCCGATCTCACAATCGATGACCTTTGCAATTCCGAGTATCGATGTTGTTGGACGCGGATTCACATCCACCACATACGGTTCGTCTCCCGCGATGATGTCGATCCCGACATACCCTCTGCATCCAAGTGCATGCACCGCTCTTATGGCGGTGTCCATGACCGCATCCCACGCTGCTGTAGGATACGGCACAATCCCGCCGTTGTACGTGATCCCATCGCCAAACTCGATCAATTGTTTGTTTACGGTGAGCGGAAGTGTTGTTCTGCCGGTGATCAAACTTGCACTCAGATGTTCCCCTGATACGAACTCGGTTGCGATGAAATCATCGTTTAGCTGACCTTTTTCCGGTGCGATCGATATCTCTTCTGCTGCACATCCCCATCGCGGCTTGATCACGTATATTTCGGCATCATCTGTTATTTCAGGCACAGCAATGCCATTCTCTCTGAGAATCTTCGAGCAGGTGAGTTTGTCAGCACACTTCCTGACCGATTCACTCGGGCAGCCAAGATTGACGGTAGCATCCTCAACGATTTCGGTCAGGTCAGTGAGAATGTCATCGGGCGCGATCACGATTCCGGCATCGCAGTTGCACGCGATTTGCTCAACGGATGTGGCAAAATCATCGCATAAGGTCGCATTTCCTCTGACTCCACTGACCGGACGTCTGGCAGGATATCGCACCGCATGTCCGCACGCATCGAAACTGTTTGCAAGGGTGGAAAGCATGGCACACCCTTCGCCGATGATCTCCGGATCGCCGGTTGCGACCGCATACTCGGCAACCATAATGTTCATGGATTATATGATGCCGGTTCCGTAATCTGTGGATATTTTTCTGGTCTCGACCCTGCCGCATTCAGGACATTTGAGTTTTGAGTTATCCAGTACCATTGCGGTTCCGCATCTCGAACAGAGTGCTTTCATAACCCCCATCTCAGGTTCTGATGTGTCGAGGCGCATGTTTTTGATATCAGCGATCCTCGCCTTCACGATGTCAAATATTCCAAACTCGTACGAGATATTCCTGACATACGCCTTCTTGATGTTGGATACGTGGATGACTGCAGGGGATATGTTCGAAATCTCGCGGTCTGTGGTGCCTTTTGCTCCGGCAATCGTCACCAGCGCGAGCGTGTCGCGAAGTCCAGTGACCTGTCCGACAACCACGTCTCCCTGTCTCAGGAGCGGAGGCGTACCTATACTTGGGTTCACAGAAACAAATCTGTTTGCAGTGTTGACTTTGACGGTTCCGGTGACGGATGCATAGATGCCACCCATCCTCTCGTACGTTCCTATGCCAGCGCGAAACTCTTCTGTAGTACCTATGAAATCGCCTGGAAGCACGAAGATACCTGAACTTTCCAAATTACCATTGTTCGGTCTCTCTTCGCTATTTCTAACCGTCTTCCGTAGAACGGTTCGTTTCTTCAGTTTGATATGAATCCCTCAATCTTATTTTTACACTGTTGAGCATGTATCGCTATCGTTAATATGTTCGAGCCATCAGCACTTCGGTGCCTTCTCTTCCACAGATCACACAGTCACCGGTCATGGTCTCTGATCCGACCGGAACTCCCAGCATACGCATTCCAGTCAGCTCCTCTATCTCGTGTCCGCAATCGGAATCGAGACACCATGATGTGCGCACGATTCCCTGCATCGCTTTCTCAGATATCTCATCTGTTGTTCTGCAATCAAATATCCGCAAATTAAGTTTCTGCAATGCAGCGTGGTACATATCGTCAAGCATCATATCCATGCTCTGCTGCACCTCATAAGCAATCTGGTCGATTGACACTGATCGCTTATCAGACGTGTCTCTTCGTACCAGTACAACCGAGTTCTGTGCGAGGTCTCTCGGACCGATCTCGATTCTTACCGGAACGCCTCTCAATTCCCACCGGTAGTATTTGGCACCAGGGCGCTCGTCGCTATCATCGATCCTGGTGCGAAGTCCGTGATTCGCAAGCATATCGCGCACAGACGCACATGCGCTCAGTATCTCATCGTTTTGATCGCGCCTGCCAAACAGGATCGGTACGATCACCACCTGCACAGGAGCAATCTCTGGCGGCAGCACAAGTCCTCGATCATCGCCGTGTACGCTGATCGCAGCAGCGATGCACCGTTCCGATATTCCATAACAGGTCTGATGCGCGTATACCTGCTCGCCATCCGTATCCTCATACGTGATCTCGAATGTTTTTGCAAAGTTATCTGCAAGGTGATGCGCTGTTCCGATCTGCAAAACCCTGCCATCTGGCATCAACGCATCAACCGCAAGGGTATAATCCGCGCCAGGAAACTTATCCCATGAAGGACGTTTTGAAACGATGGTTGGGATGCCCATCCGCCTGTAGAATTCCTGATATATCTCAATCGCCCGATCTACCTGCTTTGCGGCATCGTCCCAGTCGGTATGTACCGTATGCGCCTCCTGAAACGATGTGATCTCGCGCAGACGGATGAGCGGGCGGGTGTGCTTGGTCTCGTATCGAAAGGTGTTTACGATCTGGTACAGCTTCAGCGGCAGGTCTGCATGCGAGCGAACCCAGAGATTGTACATCGGATAGATTGCGGTCTCGCTCGTTGGTCTGAGCGCGAGTTTCATCTCAAGCGGCGTGGTACCGCCGTGTGTGACCCAGTAGACCTCATCCTCAAATCCCTTGATATGCTCTGCTTCCTTCATAAATTCATTTTCAGGGATTAAAAGCGGGAACAATGCCTCCTCGTGACCATCCTTGTTCAGGAGTTCCCTGATGATCGAATAGATATTATTCCTGAGCGCAAATCCGAAGGGATACCACACATACAGACCCTTGACAGGATATCTGATGTCCATAATTTCGGCAGCAGCGAGCAGTTCATGGTACCACTCACTGAAACTCGACTTTGGCGGAAGTGTGGTCTGCTGCATATTTTCCATTGAACTGAAGTTGAGGAGGTGTGAACATAAACCTTACGCGGTTGCCACTATCTCTCAATCCGCAAGAATACACAAGAGTATCGAGAAGAGTTATGCTGAGGTTCAGCCTTTTTTGAGAAGAAAAATGCTTTTATATGAATATACTGCCACTAAAATTCCCGGCGTTTCAGTGGCATAACAACGTAATAGCGCCCTGTTGTCCATACGTCCGCCCTATATCCCGTACATCTCTATCGTATAATGCTTTGAAATCCAACGATCCTTAAGTTTTGCTGTAATGTCACGCAAACCTGATCATCCTTGTGTCGAGCGCCCCAAGATCAACGATAGCAGCGTATGCCGGTACCGGATCAAGGTTCACCCGTTTCTGAAACTCGGTCTGTGACTGCCATGTTCCGGCATTGACCACGGTAACGCCTTTGTATCGCTCGAGTCCGATCGTGTGCACATGTCCGCAGTGCAGGATATGCGGTATCCGGTCGATCACGAAATGATCTTTCGTCTCGGGCGCGATGGACACCCTGCCGCCATACATGGGTGCAAGATGCCTGCGCTTGAGCATCTCAATCATGACCTGCGCCGGATGCTGGTAACTCATGTTTGGTATGGTTGCGATCAGGTCATCCATCGACCGTCCATGATAGATCAGGATTCTCACACCATCAATCTCAATTAGCGCTGGATTGCCAACGAATACCACATCATCCCGGAAGATCGATCGAATCTTCTCAGGCAGTGCAGGCTGCGGTTCTGCGAGCCTCACTGCGTCATGGTTGCCAGGTGCGATTATGATCCTGATGTTCTTTGGAACCTTTTTGAGATATTTTGCTGCACATTTATACTGTTCATATACATCAGGGATCTCCAGTTCATGCTCCTGACCTGGATATACACCGACACCATCCACAAGATCGCCTGCTATGATCAGATACCGCACCGGTTCGGAGCAATCACCAAGATAATCGATGAATTCACAGAACGCATCCTCCAGAAACGTATTGCTTCCGACATGCACATCCGAGATCAGGACTGCATGGCTGTTTTCATCCCCATATCCAGTTTCCTTCGCTCCAAGTTGCTGGTTATGGTGGTTCGGGATGTCTGGCATAACGATGCTCTTTACGATCATCAACCTGCCATCTCTTGTGAGCGAACCAGTTAC
>PIXW01000059.1 GCA_003601535.1 ANME-2 cluster archaeon | reverse complement strand
CGGCGATCGAGTTTGAGTTCGGCGCATATACGGGCGGTGTCGGCGATCGTGCCGTGCCCGATCGCGATGCTGCGCGGGAGTTGCATCCATTTCTGTGATTTTGGGGTCATGGGGAGGTGGTGTGGGGATTTAGAAAATTATTTTTGCGAATTTACCGGTCCGGATCCAGAATAATTTACTCCTTTATTATAAATAAAATAGCTGCATAAGTTGTGTATATTTTATCTTGCCAATTAAAAGACATTTTCAGCTTCTCAAAATCCATATCTTTGTTATTATCCAAGAATTCATTTATATTTTCATACAATAATTTTTTATTTCTTTTGAGTTTCCAGCTATCTTCTAAATTCTTCAAATCAATTAGAACCAGAAAAAATCGATTAGCAGCGTCAAATCTTCTAATTCCCTGTTTTTCATAGAACCATTTAATCAGTTCTTCTGGATTTTCTATGGTATCCAGGATTATTTCTTCTCTTATTCTATGGAATCTTTCGATAAAATCCTTTGCCTCTTTTGAAGTGTCCTCCGAAATTCTTGTTAGAAGTTCAGAAAAAATATCCTTATTGTTTGCATTTTTATCATAAGGTATATTTTGTTGTCTTGCAAACTTTTTCAATTCTGTTAATTCTGGTCTTAAATTCAATTCTTTTCTTTTTAATTGCATATATCCATCAGGGAAATAGGTAACCTTTAAGTCGAAAGGAAAATCTTTCCAAAAAAAGTCTATCTTCTTAATTAGACCTACTGCAGGCAACAGACGGGGGTGATCCTTAAACATGTCCTCTATCAATATGGAGGTCCAATGATTATACCACGAACATAATATATAACCTCGTAATCTTGGATTTATGTCATTTTCGATACTATTGTAAAGTTCCTCATAATTTTGAATTTTCTTGATATAATTGTTGACTATGTTTTGCTCAACGGCATTTTGATAGAAACCACCCCAATCAAAAACTTTCAGTTTGTATAGCTGTGAATATAAATAATCTTCGTTTTTAATTCGCTCTGTTCTTTCCACGTCATAGACTTGTTTGATAAAATCATCTATCTGTTCATTCGCGATATTCTTGCAAAACATGAATTCAAATAGATCATCCTTTCCAGAAACTCCAGAAACATCGAATTTTAACCTCTTTGCTAACTCCCTCAGAATATTGCTTCTTGATATCGAACGCATCTTGAGAAAATATATCCCAAATTCATGACCGAATATTTTTTCAAAAGCGTTTTCTTGATAATATCTTTTTAATTTTCTAAATTCTTGTTCCAAATCCATGTACCCCCTCAATTTATCCACTTATTTTCTTGTCTTTTAAAATGTGTTTTCAGTGTAGTTAAAATTTCTGACAGTTTAAAAAATTTACCTTGTTGCAGCAAGTCGGGAATTAGCAAATTCAAAATTTGGTATGTTTCCAAACCTTTTTCCCGGTCATTTTCTAAATAATTTTCTATTAGTTTGACAAAGTAATCTTTGTTCTTTTTTACAGAGATCAGTTCAATGTTCTCGATAATCCGATCTGGGTTTTTCCTGAATGTTAATATGAAATCGGTTTTTAATCCGGCTCCGCGAGTATCTTGCACAACCGAGTTAGCAGAATACTCCAAGGTTTCAACCTTTTCTAACTCAAAATTAAGCTTATTTGTATGCATAATCAAATTTATCCAGGTTTCATCGTCAAGGCTATTAAACATCAGAGAGAAGTAATGGTTTGGCTTTAATATCCTCTCGATTTCAGCAAAGACTTCATTTAATAACTTATGATAATTAGATATATCTTTCTCTCTATCTTTGGATTCGCTTATTACAATCTCATCTTCATAATCGACATCTTTTTTAAGCCAACTATTCCACATCATGCTTAACTCCAAATATGGCTGTCGATTGCCATGCGGAGGATCTGTTATCACATAATCTACGGAATTATCTGGTATCTTTTTTAATGCTTTTTGAGAAGGAGCGTTCAAAAGAAGTAAATTTTTCGAATCTAATAAGTCCTCGAAGCCGTTAGCTTCATTAATATGGTATTTTTTGTGTTCCAATCCCTTTTTCGCTTTAAGGATTCTTTTATACTTATTCTCAAAACAGTTCCATACATTTATTTCAAAATTTTCTTTCGGCAACCAGTAACCAATTACCCAACTACCTACTTCCTTCTTTTTGGTTTCCCTCGATTTGCCATTAAACTTTCCCCGTCGCTTGACAACAAAAACCATCTTACTGGCTTGTCCAACCGAAGCAGTGAAACAAAACCTGAAGAATTCCCTGATATCAACATTTTCAATTTTTTCTATTCTATCCATAAGAAGCGATAACGCCATTAAATTTCGTGGGGTGAATAAGTCGTAGATGTGATTTTCACGATTTGTATTGATCCGTGAATTATGAAAAAAATTATCTTTCGGATAAAAATAAGATATTTTCTCATAAGAAAAAGATGATGCTAATTTCAAATCACCTTCTGTTGGCTCTTTAATAACTTTTGTTCTATTGTTTTTATACCAGACCTCTGTTAATTTGTCGCTTTCCCAAATAAAATGCGTCCCTACAAATTTTTTGTCCCCTCTCCTTACAACATAAAAAGAATTTATTTTATCCTTAATTTCCGATTCTAGTCTGCTAAATTCTTTTTGTATTAAGTTCACTGGCGTCTTGCTAATCATCTGTTTTGTTATAAAAATCGCGGATGGATTTATATCTATCCCGACCGCTTTTCTCCCTGTGAAAATAGATTCTGTTATTGAAATTCCAGAACCACAGAAAGGATCGATCACTACATCCCCTTTATTTGTATACTGCAAAATAAAATCTCGTAAAATATTGTATGGTTTCTTGGACCAATATTTGTGCATACCATAGATTCCCGTGTAAGACTTGGCTAGATGATTAGTCTCATTTTTTATTTCGTCTTCGAACAAAGCTGATTGTTTAAGCATTTTAAACACCATCTATTTATCGGTCCAACGATTTTTACCTAACATCCAGTACCAATGCCCGGTAGCCTGCTTGCTGAGTGCTGACATATAAACAGTATCGAGAACAACGATTCGCATTCATATTACTTGTGCTCTTTCTTCCGCCTGGTAACGCCGTACAGATAATGGTCATGCTCTTCTGACCAATCTTCTGGTCCTTCAACCGTTCCAGAGTACTTGTTGAGCACATCCCACGCGTTCTTCCTATTCGCTCGCCCCACGATCGTTCACCCCAGCCACAGTTCTTCGTCGAGTTCACTTAAGCGCATCACCTCTATTTTTCAGGATTTGCACCGACAGGATGCTCCGGAAGATCGATCAGCGAGTCGGGATAGCTTTCGCACACCATCACACCACCCCCTGCAGATACGCAAGACTCACTTTTCCCTCCTCGAGATCACGCGCCTCGATCACGAACCTGCACTTACCATGCCGTTCAAGCAGCCTACTCATAACAGACCCCCAGTCAACCGTACCCTGCCCGATCGGCAGATGCTCGTCCCTCCGTCCCTTGTTGTCATGGATATGGACGTGCACAATCTCATCCATCTCGAGAAACTCAGTTAACACACCATTGGTATGCGCATGACCGACATCGAGCGTCATACCAAGATTATCCCGATCCGCGAGTTCGATCATGCCAGCCATCTCGTGTGGGTCTTTCCCGATGATGAACTCCATCCCCGGCATATTCTCAACAGCGATTAAAACCCCATAATCCTCTGCAAAGTCACACAATCGCTGCAATCCGAGGATGGTCTGCTGCCATGCAAGGTCAGGCATCTGCATGCCAAGAGGCGAGAGATATCCAGGATGCACGACCATCAGATCAGCAAACTCAGATGCAAGCGATATGCACGATGTTAACTGCCGCAAGGTCTCGTCCCAGATCGGCTGGTTCAAACTGGCAAGGTTCAGGTCTGAGAATGGTAGATGAATGGTTACGAGGAGGCCTGTAGTCTCACAGACCTCCCGCATCTTTTTGATATTTGAGTCATCGATCGCCTGCTTTCCTTCGCAGACGACCTCCCAGCCGCTAAACCCCATATCCTCAAGATCGTGAGCCCAGCCGAACGGGTCATCGGTCACGCACATCGAGGAGAAACTGATGTTCCGTAGGGGTCTCATCGCTCAATCGTCCACGGTTTCATAATCGGCATCAACCACCTGTTCTTCGCCTTCTTCCTTTTCTCCTCCTTCCTCTGCATGGGATTGGGATTCTGCAGCTTTCTGGTACATCGCGGCTGTGATTGGATAGATCGCTTCTGTCAACTCTTCGGTCTTTGACTTGATCGCCTGCATATCTTCGCCTTCGAGTGCCTTCTTCAGTTCTTCTATGCCTTTTTCGACCTTTTCTCGCTGATCCGGAGTGACAAGGTCGCCTCCTTCCTTGAGGGTCTTTTCTGCTGAGGACACAAGCGCTTCGGCAGCATTTCTCGTCTCAACCTCCTCTTTTCTCTTCTTATCCTCTTCTGCATGTTCCTCTGCATCCCTGACCATCTTCTTGATCTCTTCCTCGGATAATCCGCCAGGCTTCTTGATCGTGATGGACTGCTCCTTTCCTGTGCCGAGGTCCTTAGCAGTCACATTCAAGATGCCGTTTGCATCGATGTCGAAGGTGACCTCGATCTGCGGAACTCCTCTTGGAGCAGGGGGAATGCCGTCGAGCATGAACCTGCCAAGCGTCTTATTCGCGGATGCGATACCGCGCTCCCCTTGCAGAACATGAATCTCGACAGATGGCTGATTGTCAGACGCTGTTGAGAATATCTGACTCTTCTTTGTCGGTATCGTGGTGTTTCGTTCAATCAAGGGCGTTGCGACCCCACCAAGTGTCTCGATTCCGAGCGTCAGCGGAGTCACATCCAGGAGCAGCACGTCTTTTACCTCGCCTGACAGCACTCCGCCCTGGATTGCCGCGCCCATTGCGACAGCCTCGTCAGGATTGATATTCTTGTACGGCTTCTTCCCAGTGATTCGTTCGACCGCATCGATGATCGATGGCATTCTGGTTGCACCGCCGACGAGAAGCACGCGATCGATCTTATCTCTTGAGAGTCCGGCGCTCTTGATCGCATCCTCCATCGGTCCTATCGTCCGGTTCACGAGGTCAGCAGTCAGTTCATCGAACTTTGCACGGGTAAGCGTCATCTCAAGGTGTTTTGGCTGACCATCTGGTCCCACTGTTATGAACGGCAGGTTGATACTGGATGTAACAACAGTGGATAGTTCAACCTTTGCCTTCTCGGCAGCATCGGTTAACCGCTGCATCACTGATTTATCCTTGGAGAGATCGATTCCTTCTTCCTTCTTGAATTCAGATACGATGTGCTCCACAATTTTACGATCAAAGTCATCTCCACCGAGATGGGTATCTCCGGATGTAGATTTCACCTCAAACGTTCCGATACTCGGATCTAGCTCGAGTATGGAGACATCAAATGTACCCCCTCCAAGATCATACACCATGACAGTCTGCTCGCCCTCACTCTTGTCGATGCCATAAGCAAATGCCGCAGCAGTTGGTTCATTGATGATCCTCTTCACATTGAACCCTGCTATCACACCGGCATCCTTTGTCGCCTGCCGCTGGGAGTCGTCGAAGTATGCCGGTACGGTGATCACAGCATCCGAAATCGTCTCCCCAAGATACGCCTCTGCATCACTCTTCATCTTCTGAAGGATCATTGCAGAGATCTCCTGCGGCTTGTAATCCCTGCCATCGATATTTACAGTATAATCCTTCTCACCCATATGCCGTTTGATCGAGACAATTGTCCGTTCCGGATTGAGTATCGCCTGTCTCTTTGCGATCTGCCCTACCAGACGTTCCCCGGTCTTTGAGAAGCCCACCACGGAAGGGGTTGTCCTTCCGCCCTCTGCGTTTGGTATGATCATGGGCTCGCCTGCTTCTACTACTGCCATACATGAATTTGTCGTTCCAAGATCGATTCCCAGTATCTTTGCCATATTGTTATACACCTCTTGTTATCCATTCCTGCAATCCGCTATTAAGTTTTCTGTGGCGCTCTGATGGTAGAAACAATCGCGTCCTTCATCCTCTCGATTGCCGCCACCGCATCACCACCGACATCAAACGGTGCCTGACCGCTCATATCCGCCTGTATCAAACGCTCATCATACGGAATTGCACCGATCAGAGGAATTCCAAGTCTATCCAGATGCGCGCTGATCGTGTCAAGATCACGTTCGTTCGCCTTATTGATTACAGCAGCCAGTTCTTCGATTCCGATCTCTCCCCCTAATCGCTGTATACGAGCAGCGGTCTCGATCGAACGGCTGCCTGGCTCGACCACCACGATCATCAGATCAACCCCGCGAGCAGTCCCGCGTCCGAGATGCTCGATTCCAGCCTCCATATCAAGAATCACGATGCTCTGCTCCCGCAGCAGCACATGACGCAGCAGCGCACGCAAAAGCGAGGATGCAGGACACATACACCCGGATCCGCCTTTATCGATGGTTCCCACCGTGAGCATGGAAACGTTGTGCTCGGTCACTCCGAATCGCTCGATCAGATCGTCCACCTTTGGGTTCAGTTTGAAGACACCGCCTATGCCTGTGCCTGCCCGCTCTTCGATCAGTCTCTTATGCTCAGCCAGTGGGGTAGGTGGGTCAACGATTCCGATTGCTGATGCCAGGTTCATGTCAGGGTCGGCATCGATTGCAAGTACCGAGAAACCATCTTCTGCGAATGATCTGGCTAATGTTCCCGCGAGAGTCGTCTTTCCAACGCCGCCCTTGCCTGTGATTGCGATCTTCATCGCACTTCTCGTCCTCTGTCAGATCACAAAAACATATCGCTGGAATGCAAGTGCGATGGGTTCAGCCATGCGCCGGTTGATGATGGTTATTTCGATTGGGTGAGATGTTATGCAGATAATCTTAAAAGAGTCCGGTTGATTCACTGCTTATGATGATGAAACGGAAGGAATTTCACGAGTTAATACCTATAAAAAGAGCGGAACAGATACTCAAATCGATCATTCGCAGCAGCACCGAAGTCGTACCGATCGATCTGGCGTATCACCGCATCCTTGCCGATGATGTGGTAGCTGCAATCGATGTACCCAGGTTCGATCGTGCGGATATGGACGGATATGCGGTGCGTGCAGCAGATACATATACAGCGCGGGAGGAGGATCCGGTATCGCTTGAAATCGTCGACAGGATTCCTGCCGGGGCTGTTTCATCGCTCACCATCTCTTCTGGTGAGGCTGCTGAGATTGGCACAGGCGCAATGCTCCCTCCGGGTACTGATGCGGTTGTAATGGTTGAATACACTGAGCAGAATGGTTCTTCTGTATCAGTTCAGAGGGCGGTCCATTCGTGGGAGAATGTGATGCGAGCAGGAACCGACATCAGGCACGGGACAAAGGTGCTGCTGCGAGGCACACTTCTCGGATCAAGGGAGATCGGGGTTCTTGCCGCTGTTGGAATTTCCCATGTCCGTGTTCGATCGCTCACCGTTGGAATCATCTCGACCGGAAACGAGCTTGCTCCCATCAATGAAAAACTGCAACCCGGACAGGTATATGATGTGAATGCGTACACGCTCTGCGCTGCTGTGCATGACTGTGGTGCAACTCCGGTCATGTACGGAATCATCTCTGATGACCCGGAAAAGATAGCGAAAGCCCTCGAAAAATCGATCTCTGAGTGTGATCTGATCCTGACATCGGGCAGCACGTCTGCCGGATCAGGGGATATCATACCACATATTCTTGAGGAGCAGGGCGAGGTGCTCGCACATGGAATCAATATCAAACCAGGAAAACCAATGATAATAGCAAAAATTGGAAAACCGGTCATAGGGCTTCCCGGATTTCCGACATCTGCATTGAGTACGTTTTATTATCTGATAGCACCGAGAATACGCGATCTTCTTGGCTGCGAAACAACAGCAGATAGTCAGCGTGCTGTGCTTGGATCACACATCCAGTCAGCAGGCAGGCACCAGCTCCTGCCGGTGGCGCTGGTTCGGGGAGTGGCATATCCCGTGTATAAGAGCTCTGGAGCGATCACAGCGCTCGCATCGGCTGATGGGTTCATCGAGATTCTCCCGGAGATTGAGATCATGGAAGCAGGTGAATCGGTTGAGGTCACACTCTTTGGTGAGCGAACCACGTATGATTTCGTATTCGCGGGAATGGTCTGCGATGAGGTGATCTCGCTCACGAAGATGCTGCCGTTTCGTGTGCGGACAATCGCCATGGGCGCTGCCGCCGCAATCGATGCTGTGCAGAATGGAACAGCAGATGTTGCAAGTATCCCTTGCATGAGCAAACTGCCTGATGACCTTTCGATCGTACAGCGATTTCAATACGGTGATACCGAGTACGGTTTCGTTGTTCTGCGCGATAGGATCGATTCTGAGATGATCAGGACATTTCTTTCGATCTCGAACTCTTCTCGAATCTGCGAACCGTAGTTGATCCGGAAAGTCATCTAACGGCAAACCTTTATATCCAGGTTGCGGCATACGAATTTGTGATGAACAAGGAGGCGCTGACATCTCGGACTATCGAGATTCTGACCCAGGCTGGATTCACAGTCTCGGATCGATGCAATATCAGACCTCGAAGTTTCGATCTGGCGGCGCGGCGGCGCAGTATCTTGCTGTTGCTTCGCATACTCTCGAATATCGATGGATTGAGTGCTGAAACGGCGCGGGAGATGAGGTATTTAGCCAGTTGTCTGAACGGGAGCCCTCTTGTCATAGGTAACAAGTCGCCTGACCAGGGGCTGGAGGGCGGCGTGGCATATTTCAGATACGGCATCCCTTCAATCAATCTCACCACGCTGTATGATTGTTTTATTGAAGGTGTACCTCCTCTGGTTTATGCCGCACCAGGAGGGCTGTACATCAACATCGATGGCGAATGTCTGCACAGTATCCGTACCGAGAGGAATATCTCACTCGGAGAACTTGCTGCAGAGCTTGGAATATCGCGGAGAACGATCAGCAAATACGAGGATGGGGAGATGGATGCATCGATCGATGTGGTGCTTCGTCTCGAAGAGATCCTTGATGCCGAACTGGTCTGTCCGATCAGGATTCTTTCAACAGGGAACAATCGAACCAAACCCGATTGTGCATCAAAACAAT
>PIXW01000058.1 GCA_003601535.1 ANME-2 cluster archaeon | reverse complement strand
CTGCAAGAGCATGCACATCGGTGCCAGGGTCATCATCCTGTACGAGATCACCATCGATCCAGTAATACGGGCGGCCTCGCGGATCGTGTCTTCTATCGACAGAAGTTTTGAATATCTTTCGTGATAATCTGGTGATCTCGATCTCGGTATTGAGCGAAGCATCTCTCGGAATGTTGATGTTCAGCACATCCACGCCATCCGGAAAACCATGTCTGATTGCGTGTTTTGCAACTCTCCTGACCAGATCGATGCCGACATCGAAATCATACTCATAATATCGCAGATCATCGAACTTCTCGCCCTGATCCACCACCTGAATCGATGCTGATATCGTTGGGATGCCGTAACTGGCAGATTCGAGCGCAGCACCGATCGTTCCGGATGTTGTCACGGTATCGGTGCTGATATTCTCGCCGATATTAAAACCTGATATGCACAGATCAGGGCGTTTATCCATGATGACGAAGATTGCGAGGATCACAGAATCGGCAGGCGTGCCAGCGACTGCATAAGCTTTGAATGAATCCAGTTCGATTTCAGCCATCCTCAAAGGCTCGAAGACGGATACCGATCTCCCAACGCCGGATTTCTGCGTCGATGGCGCTGAAACGATGACATCTCCGAGATCGTGGACGCTCTGATAGGCGGCTTTGATGCCTGACGAATAGACACCGTCGTCATTGGTCACGAGTATATCTGGCATGATACTCTTATCCTATGTACGAACTCGGCTCTTTCACCGGTACTCCGCCCTTGAACTTCTCCTGCACATGCTGATAATGCTCTGTCAGATCCGAACTTACTGTCGGTCTCACCTTCTGTGAAGCCTCCTCAAAGTGCCGCATCTCGACGCGGTCAAGATCCTCGCGCATCGCAAGCATGCCAGCTTCTCTGCACAGCGATTCGAGATCAGATCCAACAAAACCCTCGGTCAGATCAGCGAGTTCGGCAAGATTCACTTCTGATAGCGGCATCGTTCTGGTATGGATCTGCAGGATATCCTCTCTTCCGGATTTTGTTGGCACCCCTACATACACGAGTCTGTCAAACCTTCCGGACCTGATCAATGCAGGGTCAACGATGTCAGGGCGGTTGGTGGCAGCGACCACGATCACTTCTCGCAGCGTCTGGAGACCGTCCAGTTCGGTCAGCAGTTGATTCAGTACACGGTCGGTAACCCTTGATGTGTCCATTCCACGAAGTGGCGCAAGCGCATCGAGTTCGTCGAAGAATATGATGGCGGGCGCAACCTGCTTTGCCTTTTTAAAAGTCTCCCGAATCGCTTTTTCAGATTCCCCGACCCATTTCGATAGTAATTGAGGACCGCCCACGCTGATGAAATTGGCATTCGACTCGTTTGCAGCAGCCTTTGCAAGCAGGGTCTTTCCTGTGCCAGGTGGCCCGTATAAGAGAATTCCTTTTGGCGGTATTATACCCATCTTCTCGAATTTTTGCGGATTCTTGAGAGGCCATTCGATCACTTCTTGAATCTCCTGCCGTACAGCATCCAATCCACCAACATCATCCCATGTGATGTGTGGAATCTCGACAAGAACCTCACGCATCGCAGATGGCTCGATCTCGCGCAATGCATTCTCGAAATCCTCTGCTGTGACAGTCATCCCGTCCAGTATCTCCTTTGGAATCTCGTCATCATCGAGATTGATCTCCGGAAGATATCTGCGAAGCGTCTTCATGGCAGATTCACGGGTCAGGGCAGAGAGATCTGCGCCAACGAAACCATGCGTGTTCTCTGCGATCCTGTATAGATCCACATCGTCGGAAAGAGGCATTCCACGTACGTGAATCTGTAGTATCTCAACGCGATCCTCCAGATCAGGAACGCCGATCTCAACCTCTCTGTCGAATCTCCCAGGGCGGCGGAGCGCAGGATCGATCGCATTCACCCGGTTCGTTGCCGCAATCACCACCACCTGACCGCGCTCCTCAAGACCATCCATCAACGATAACAACTGGGCAACCACTCTCCGTTCCACCTCTCCGTAAACATCCTCTCTTTTCGGAGCGATGGAGTCGATCTCATCGATAAAAATAATCGAAGGCGACTTTTCTTCAGCCTCCTCAAAAATATCTCGCAGTCTCTGCTCGCTTTCTCCATAATACTTGCCCATAATCTCGGGCCCTGCGATGTACAGAAAGTGCGCCCCTGATTCATTTGCCACTGCCTTTGCGATCAGTGTTTTCCCGGTTCCAGGTGGACCATACATCAATATTCCCTTAGGAGGTTCGATGCCAAGTTTCTGGAAGACCTCCGGATGCCTCATAGGGAGTTCGATCATCTCACGCACATGATCAACCTCATCATGCAGCCCTCCGATGTCCTCATAAGTGATGCCCGTTCCTTTTGCAGAATCAAAGCCTATGACCGGTTTTTCAAGCAGCACGATCTCGGTGCGTTTGTCAACCAGCACCATGCCATCGGGTATGGTTTCGGTTGCGATCAGCGGTATCATCTGCCCGCCAAATGGGGTCGGTGTTGTCAGGATAGGGACAACATCGCCGAGCAGGATAGGGCGCTTGAACATCTGGTGCTTCACGATGGTCTCTGCATCTGGACCAAACTGGATCTCGGATCCCTGTGGTGGGGCAAAAACCACTCTTTCGGCTTCTTTCACAGAAGCACGCCTGATCTTTACCCGTTCACCGATTCCAATACCGGCGTTCTGCCGCACATAACTGTCAATCCGTATCGTCTCCTGTCCCCAGTCCTGCCGATCAGCACGCCACACCTTTGCGCCTGTTACCTTTCTCCCCTCGATCTCAACGATATCACCGGGGGACAGCTGGAGAGCCTGAAGGATGTAGGGGTCAAGGCGTGCCATCCCCCTTCCCGCATCCTTTGGGTACGCCTTTGCAACCGTTAATTGAATTTCGTTCATGATTGTTGCCTGTGCTTATGCTTAACTTCTGTGTTTCAATATATATGTTTCAGATTAACTGCGACTTTCTCCCCGCATCAAGATACGGGGCTGCCTGCTTCAGCGACCCCGTAACCGGTAGTCTCCACAGGCGTTAATTCGACACAGTCCGTGCCTGCATATCTGTTCTCGATGTTGATTGCGACGTTGTGATCCCGCCCCATGACCGCCCCACAGTCAGGACATCGGCATGCCCTCTGTGATAGTGGCATCGACTGGATGTTGCCGCAGACCGAGCATTGCTTTGATGTGTTTCTCGGATTAACCAGTTCCACGACTCCACCAGCATATTCTGCTTTGTAGGTCGTGAAATTGATTAACATTCCCCATGATGCATCGTGAATTGATCTTGCAAGATAATCATTCTTGCGATCTGCAAGCATCTCATTGTAGAGATGCCGGCAGGCGGTCAAGCAGTATGTTGATATTTGTACTTGATCCTTTGTTGGATACAGCCGATACTGGAATGTCTCGTGCATAGTAACGATATCTCCTTCAATTTGAATCTATAGCTATATATAGATTGTGCTTGCTCGTAGAGACTTTTTAACATTCTCTGGTAGTCTCTCATCCCTACAAGTGCATACATTACAAAAGATTTAATACACTTAAATAATATATTATTATGCATTGTTAAAAGCAATATATTCCTGATGCAGGAAGGAAGTCACCCACCCCACACAACCGGATACTCATCATAACTGTTAATGTGCTTCAGGGGTTACATTAGATTGCAGGTTTTACACTGGGCGTGTGGCCTAGCCAGGATATGGCGGCAGCCTCCTAAGCTGCAAATCAGGGGTTCGAATCCCCTCACGTCCGTTATACCCAAGAAAGGAGTTACTATGACCAGAATCGTCGTATACACAACCAGTACATGCCCGAAGTGCAAAAAACTGAAAGAATATCTGAGATCAGCAGCGATTGAATACGAAGAGGCAGATATGTCAACACCCGAATCGCTCACAGAACTGCGCGTGAATGGCGTATTCACGACGATGGCGCCTG
>PIXW01000057.1 GCA_003601535.1 ANME-2 cluster archaeon | reverse complement strand
TTTTGTTGATTTCGAACGAAGAGGAGAGTTGCACCTTTGCATGGCATTCTTACAATGGTCGTTCAACGTAGTGAAATTTCCAGAGGATTTAAATAGGGATGGAAAGATGGTGCGCGTTATGTTAACACCAACACACCGCAGATGGATGATAGTCCTGGTTTTGATACTGGTATCGGCAACGGCGCAGATGGTGAGTGCTGATGGTGAGGTTACTTGGTATTGGAAAAATGTAAATGTAAGTGGATTTAGTTATCCAACTGCGCCTACACATACGTCTGACAAATTCATGAATACGAGTGAAGCCCCGCAAGGGGATACGAGTTATACGGTAACGCTTGGCGCTGGAGAAAGAGCATGGTGGTATACGAAATATCCCGCGGAATGTGATGTGCCTTTTCCACAGGGGAAATGGATAACAACCTTTTGGGTAAACGCAACGAATTTAACGGACAATGAAAAACAGATAACAGTAAGAGTTCACGGCATCTATACCAATGGCAGCGATTGTTGGGTTAGATACACACATCCAAAAACTAGTAATGCTGGATCTATTGAAAAAATTGAGACAAAACCTTCATCAAATTGGCCGTCTTACACTGTGCCAGAAGGTGGACGTATCGCAGTAGAAGTCCTTTGGTATAGTTCTGCAAACGGTTCTTTAATCATATATTACGACTCCACCACCTACAGCAGCTCACTTACCAGCCCACCAGACAGCCCGGTTTATCCTGTCCCAGAACTCCCCACCCTCGCCCTCTTCTCCGTGGGTTTGCTGATAATTGCAGGATGTGCTTATATGGGCAGGAGAGCTGAATAATCATCCATTCGCTACTGCCGCATCACCGAACCGGGGTAGTCTCGCAGCAATCTCTGCTGTTTTGATTTACTGCCACGCGGGATCACAAAGACCCACCCAGAGCGTTTGCACCATAACCACCAGCACCTATCCTCCCCCGGATAATCGCGCAAACAATTACCAATCCAGACACCACAACGATCCATGATGGAAATACTGTACCTGAACGGGGCTGATGTGAAAGAACTGCTGGAGATGCGGGGCGCACTCAGAGTGGTCGAAGAGGCGTTCAGGGAGCACGGCATGAAGAGAGTGCAGATGCCTGCAAAATCATGCAGGATATCTCGACAGCAAACCATGTTTATCGGCAGGCGAGGAGCAGAGGAACAGGGACATATCTGAAACTGTGCTAATATTTTACTTCTAGATTTTATAAAATCTCTTATAATTCTCTACGGCACGCATCCCCTGATCCGGATACCGGGTCAGCAAGAAATCCAGAAATTCGTCTCTTGATGTGCAATCCTTTGTGAATTCAAGGAATTTTTTCACCAATCTCTGTGACTTTGATCGCTGATCTGCGACCGGGATCTCAAATGAGATACAGAGATCGTGATTAGAGAAACATCTTCTCCTGAGAATTGGTGAGATCGAACCGATCAGGACACCATCTTCGAGTTCGACATAAGCCGGGACGCCCACCTTATCTATGCGCCGAACATCGGTGAGTTCGTCAAAATTATGATACGAATGCAGTTCAAGATAGATCAGTGGTCGTATCTCATCTATCGCAGCAACGAGATTACTGCCATACCCCTCATAATATCGCTCCTCAAGCGTGCTGACATAATCCTGATCTGTGAGTTTTGGTATGACGACAAGCGTTCCGACTCCGGGAGCGTCCAGTGACTCCAGTATCCAGGATGTGTACTTCCATTCATCGCCGTGCAGCCCTCCAGCGAACAATCGCTTCGGATCACCGCTGCCGAGTGTGATTCTCCTTATCTCTGTCATGCATCCTCTTCACGGAATTTGCATAGATGTGCGCCTGTCTCGTTGGTTCAGGAAGTTTGTATCCACGCAGGCAGTGTCTTGTAATCTCAATCGAGCTCTCCATCGAAACCCGGTGTCCAGGTGCTATGATGATCGGATTGCAGTTCTCCTTTGATTTGAGCACCCATCCGATATGTTCGTTGTTGTAGATGAGTGGATGAACCTCTCCGGCATCCACTGGCTGCCTGGATGTTCCGCAGAGGATGTTCTTTGCAACGCCGATCGTTGGAGTATCGAGCGCAACACCGATATGGGTTGCAAGCCCCGCGAATCTCGGATGGTTGATTCCGCAACCATCGATCATCAACAATTCCGGTTTCCTTGCGAGTTTTCTGTATGCTGAAACAATCGATCTTCCTTCACGGAATGTGAGAAACGTTGATATGTACGGGAAATCCACAGTTTCGATTGCATAAACACGGTCTTTCTCTTCCATTGTTTCATAATCAAGAGTTACGATGCCTGATATCACCTTATCGTCGAAGAATGCCTGATCGACTCCGGCGATTGTATTTATCTCACCGAACCGATCCTCTACGCAGGCGTGCGCTGCAACGGCTCGCTGTACGTCGAGGAGTGTCGTGCGGTCGCGGGTGGATGGGAAGAGGTGGGGTGGAATGGGCATGGTCAACCGTTCCCGATCTTTGCGGAGGTGTAAATCGTTGGCGTTATACCGGAACGCAGAGGTATACGATGGTAACATATAATTACACTAATTTTTTCCCTGTGATAACGCTTCGGTCTGCAACTGTCGGTACATGTTTTATTTCAGAAAATCCGGTTTCACTCAACATGTCTTCCATTTCGGATATCGAATAGCATTTCCCTTCAGTTGAAAACATTAACAGGACAGAATACTCTGCTACTGGTAAAGGACCGTTTTTTTCTGCATTCAGATGGGCATCATGGATCATTATCCTGCCCCCCGGATTTAGATTTCTGTACGAATTTTCAAGCAGCGTTCCAACCTCTCTGCTATCCCAATCATGCAGAACATTGGAAAAGAGATGGAGATCAAAACCATGCGGAAACTCATCTATGAACATATCCCCTGCGACCTAAAACACCCGTCCACATCTCACCACCACAGTATCTGTCTTAACTCTTCTTTCCTTGCCTCGTTCGTGGAGTCCACGCCTCCATCAGGTTCCACAACCGAGACGATGATTCCGAACCGCTCTGCGCCTCCGATGTCAGCGCTTGAGAGCTTGCTGTCGCCTCTGAGGTGGGAGTGGATCAGTTCAACTGTGCCATCGATGTCTGGCATGTACACCTGCTGATTCCGCCTCCTCTGCCGGTAACCCACGTAGAGCTCAAGCATGGTGACCCCGATTATCGAGTTGCTGCTCCCGACCAGAATGTCGCTTATCACCTGTGCTCTACCCTCTCTGTGTAGTACGAGAAACCCAGACTCCCTCTTCTCGTTTTTGGAGATACAAAGCATCTTCGTGAGGCATTCCTCGAGACTTAACCCCTTTGTCGGTATCACCTCATAAAAGTCCTCTGGAGTTCTGGATATCTGACCGGAAAGATAAGGGCTGACAGAGTCACGGCTTATGATGTCTCCAACTCTTGCTCCCTGAATTCCCCAGATGTTGGATTCCACTCCAAAGCGATGTTCCTTTTGGAGAAGCATCTCAAGCCTTGCAGCAGCATCCTTATGTCTGTTCATGCGCCGGTGCTTGAGATCATCGAAATCAGCAACCACCTCGATCACCCTGACCTGTGTAACGCTGCTGGTAAGTTCTCTTATCCGCGATACCAGCACATCCTCTCCTAACTCCATAACATCAAACACACCCTCGATTACGGCTTTTAATGCATCGTACATGCTCACATCCACACGTAAGGGTCCGTTCTTCCCTTCGATGGGCAGCTTCCTGTGCTCCACCACTACTTCCTGCATGGCATCCATTGCGTCCCTTCGAAGCAGTATCACAGGCTGGGAGCTCCGCACCCTGCCCTCGAAGAGCGCACCCACCCGGCTGTCGATCGCTTCGATCGCGAGCGTGGTCTTGCCGCTCCCCTGCGGACCAACGAGGATTAGTACGGGGTGCTGGTCAAGTTCGGATGAGAGGGCTGCGAGTGCTTCTCTTCTGGTCAGCCTTGAGGTGTTGATGACTGGCATGCTGGTGGTTGCAGCAATCCAAAAACAAGATCCCCGAACATCTCCGGGGATCGCACAATCTAATTAAACGCCTTCACTCGAACCCATACCTGATAATAAGATCTTGTTGCTCGCTTGGAGATGCTTGCTGGGAAATCAGAACATATTCAGCCTTATCTGATAGATACTCCATGATTGCCTTTGACCGATCAGGGTCAAAGGTATTCATGTTATCATCGATCACAAAGAACGGGAAATCAGGGATGTAATTCTCCTTTGCAGAAATCTGAAACACGAGACCAAGTGTCAATTGCTCAGCCTTGCTCAGACTGGAGAGTGACTGTTTCTTTCCGCTCTCGTGCTCCACAATCGCATCGAGTGAGGTTAGCCTGCCACGTTCGATCTTCTTTACGATCTCGATCTTTCGAAACGTCGTGAATCCCATATCCTTATAGATGTCGTTGATATTTGCGTTGAACTTATCCACCGCTCCGAATACCTCGTGCTCGTACTGATCCTTGAGTTCCTCAATCTCTGATCGCAGGTGATCGAGTCCGCGTCTCTTCTTTGTTGCATATTCCTCAAGCGACTCTCCGATCGTATAGTCAGGAATTTCCTGGGTGAGCCGGTCGATCTCCTGCTGGTTATTCCGGATCTCATTTTCGTAAGCTCCGATCTTTTCCCGTACTTTGTTGAGATGGTCCCTGCTCTCGATACGCACGGTCTTTGCAGCAGCCTCATATTGCTGTTCGAGAATTTCAAGCTCATGAGTCTTATCCGCTATCTCCTCTTTGACCCCATCACGCAGATTCTTACGTTCCTTCAGTTCATTGAGAAGATCGTTGTAATCACGCTTTGCTTTATCCCGCTCCCGTCTCTTCAAATTGATATTCTCCTTTTTCCTCTTGAATTCGTCCCGTTCTCCCTTGATTATCTTTATCTTCTCATCTTCGCCGCGTATCTCCTTTGAGAGATCCGTAATACACTCACGTAACTCCTTTCTTCTGCTATCAAGCGATTCGAGAACCGCACTGCCGCCGCATACAGGACCCTCGCCAGGTTTCCCGAGCAATCCATAAGCGTGACTGAGGAGGATATCTTCCTTCGCACTATCTGGTATGACACGTTCAGGCTCACCGAATATCTTGTATGCTTTATCAACTACTCCCAATATATTATCGAGTAAGTCCTTTCCCAGCTTCAGATCCTTCTTTCTCCGTTCATGCTCATGAAGTTCTTCCCCAAGCTCTTCGATGCTCTCTGTTTCAGACTTCTCTTCGAAGTCATCGATCTCCTCTCTGAGCCGTTCATACAGTGCGTGAGCCTTCTCGTATTGCTCCTGATACCGCGTAACCTCGCCTTCCCTGCTTCTGAGCCGTTCCTCAAGGTCGCGAATCTCCTGCTTCTTGGCTGCAATGTCCTTACCGACCTTGGTTAAATCCTTTGTCCCGGTCTCCTTCTCGATCTCGGTCTGCAGTTTTTGCACCTCGCCCTGCAGTTTCGCAATCTCGCCTCGCATCGTCCTGATCTCAGCATCGAGTTTCTGGGCAATGGTGAGGTTTTCGATGTACTCCTCGAGTTCTCGCTTCTTCTCTTCCAGCTGGGCTTCTTTTCTACGGATGTCGGATCCAACGATCTCAGCTTCACTGATGCTTTCAACAAACTTGAGCACATCGAATGCGTTCTGATCAATCTCCAGAACTACCCTGCTCTTCGGTGTGAAGAATGCGATCTTCTCCGCATTCCGCCATTGACTGTTCTTATCAAAGAATGTACGGTCAACGGATGGATTTGCCTGTACTGCACCATTCACACGCCTGAGATGGCGGATGTACGCATCATTGAGTTTGACGTAGCCAGCGTCACTATCATCATTTAAAGTGTCCCGGAACACATCCTCATCATCGCTGGCAAGGCACTGTATTCCTCGCAGCAAACTTGATTTTCCCTTGGCGTTCGGCGCAGTAATACGGTTAATCCCTTTCTTGAGTTCAAATTCATGAACTCCTACAAATCCACCTATGTTTTGCAGTTCCAGTTTCATTATGTCACCTTATGTGCTTATTTCTCATAAAGGTCGCGTTCGGCACGCTTTGCATGTTCCTCGAAACTCTCCTTCTTCATCTGCTCGGTCAGCAGTACTCCTGGTTTCTTCCCTACCTCGAAGATCGTGTCGATTCGATGTAGAAGACCATGCGAAAGCGGTACTTGCCTGCCGTCTTTTGTGTATATCGATGCCCCGATATCGGAATATACCTCATCTGTGTACTCTGCAAAAAACATATCCACTTCTGCTCGTTTACCGGATAGGAAGAAGCCTTTACATTTATCCTTCTCAAATGGATACACATATTTGCGATATTCGTCCCATTTGATATCCGATCGCTTTATAACAGCCTCCCACTGTTTATCTGATAGTTCCTCTGGTTTTTCTGATAGGTCGCCGGATCCGATCTCTGGGCCATACAGTTCATCCAGCACACGCCTCCGGAAGGTGTAGCGGATTACGTTTTTTATCTTCTCATTGAACTGTTCGTCACTCAGATTTCCAAAATCTTCATGTATGGAGGTGCCATCAACCACATCAGTGAGTAAGATGAAGGCTAATGTGCTCTGGTAGTCTGTATTATCCTCAATGGTTGTACTTGCTATATCAGAAGATGTATTTTTGTTCATGCGATCACCAAAACCGCTATATCTTTACGGCGTATCTATTTCAATCTTTCGAATGGTCAGTGCTATGAACAAGTGCAATTGCTCATCCACTTCTCCACATCTCCCTCAGCCTTCGCAGGATCACCTCAATTAAGAACAGCGCAAGCGCTGCAAGGATGAATGGCAATTTATGGTACACTGGTTCATATACCGTCCTCTTCGATCTTCGTCTCACATCGGAGAGCAGCATTCCAACCTCGCTCTCATTGTACACCTTTCCGCCATGCGACTGGATGATCTTCTCTATATCAGGATTCATCCCGACATCCAGATATTCGAGTGGATAGTTAACCGCGATTCCGTAATCAGATAGATGGTAAACGCCCTCTTTATCTGGATCGATGCTTGCACTGTACGTGTTCTCACTGATCCTTGAGATATCGAGCGCACTACCTCCGAAGATCAGGTTTGGTATGGTATCTGAACTGATGAGGACATCACAAGCCTCGCCAAGAAATATATCGTCTGCTTCAATGATCATTCCTTCTTCGGGTCTCGGATCACCGATCGCCCAGTTGACGATCGACGAGATCAGTTGCGAGTTGTTGCCTGTATAGAGCGAGGAACTCCACTCGTTGCCGTTGTCGGTTGTGAATGCAACAACCCTTCCGAGTCCGTATCTCCACGCGCAAACGACTGGTTTTCCTTCAGTTGTCACAACAAGCCTTTTCGCACCGAGTTTTGGAGTGACATCGTTGTATCCGGTAATACTGGCTGAGAGATTGAGGTATCTGGTTATGAAATGGTTCGTGGTAAATATTTTGACCGCATAAGTGCCTGCTTCTTCCGGAGGCGGTGTTGGTGTGGGTTCTGCTTCTGGCTGACCGGTCTCGATGTCGATTGATCCTGGATACGTGGTCTGGTGATATGAAGCGCCCACTGCATTGGCGATCTTCTCATACGATGTCAGCACACTGGTCGGTGAACTTACCACATGAATGAAATGCATCATGATACCCTTATTCTTCATCTGTGTTGCGATTGCAAGCGAACTCTCGTAATCGATCTTCTGGCCATCTGATAGGATGATCACATCCTTTGCTCCGGCAGAATTGGCAAGCATCTCCTCTGCCATCGATAATCCATCCTCCAGAGGCGTGCTCAACTGTCCTGTTGGTTCGATTGTCCGTATGGTATCCTTAAGCGACGCTCTTGTCTGATCGTTCCCAAAGTATACCAGAGGGGATACCACATACGCCTGCCCTCCGAACGCAACCACCCCTACGTAATCATCTCTGAATTCCTTATCATCAAGTATCTTATTCGCCAGTGCTTTTTCATAGTTAAGGAACGAGACGCCAGTACCAGAGACGATCTCTGAATCCCTCATGCTTCCTGATATGTCAAGCACGAGCACCACATCATTTCTTCCGTAGTACTCGCTTGGATACGACTTAACAGGGAGTATCTTCTCGAAATCAGAGCCCAGATACCCGCCCCGGTCATACGAGTTATCCCCGCCGACAACAACCAGTCCGTGACCATCGCTCACAAAGTTCCTGAGCGCTTCGATATCACCGGAGGATAATGAGTTGATGTACCTGTTATCAAGGATCACTGTCTTTATTCCTTGAAGTTCCTTTAGATTTGCGCTTACGCTGGCATTGTATAAACCAGATACAATATCCCGTAGATTCGATTCCTCGTCTGTAACCAGCTGGATATCTGGTTTTGGAACAACATACACCGACTTATAAAAGATATTATTTGATGAACGATAATCATCCCCTGCAGGAATGATTTCCGCACATAAAACATGGCTGCCGAGCGTGTTAAACGTCTGCGGTATCTTTCTGACCTTAACTCGTTCATTCTGATCGATCGTGCTCTGATAGACGACCCCATCATCAACCTTGACCACGAGTTCATATTTAGCATGTCTGCCAGCCTGCCGCACCACGATTCCGAAGGTGTTCTTGTTGCCGACGATGATGTTCTTGCTTCCAATGATCTCGACGCTCATATCATTTCTGACAGGAGACTCTTTGATCGCATATACGGTAGTATTGGTCCGTGCGACAACCGATACCGCATCCACAAGATCTCGCCCGTAATTGCTGTTTCCATCACTTATAAGGATGATATGGTCATCTCCTCTGGCGTACTGCACGATCTTATCCCCGATTGGAGAATGATCGCCAGAGAATGCCCGGATCTGCGCTGCTGGATTGCGATCCTGTATGGTTTCGCATATCGTGTCTGCAACCGATGCATCGAAGATATCCATGCTCGAGGTCTGATCGTTGAGGATGGTGATGGTAGGGTGTGGATTGGTGATCGTGTGGGTCGAGAGGGTGTACGGAGCTGCAAGCGCGATGATGATCAGGAACAGAACGATCATCCGGCTCAGGATGAGTACTTTTTTCGTGCTTTTTTTGAGATAATATATCCCAATAAGGAGAATAGGGATGATCGCATAGAGGTAGTCAGGATTTCCAAAGATCATTCCTGTGAGGTTCGTAATATCCACGATACCCACCATCACAGTTCACCCCTGCTACGGATATAATATAACTCTGTAAATATCAATACAATTGCAGCCATCAGTAAAATCCAGTCGAACTCCTTTTTTACGGTGGTTTTGATCCGGGTCTCCTTTATCTTAGGTTTCTCGCTTGCCACGATACTGGAATCCAAAAGATTCGATTCCTTTGGTTTATACAGGTTGACTGCAATCGACTGGTCCGGAAGCCGGTACACACCGGTTTGATCGAGCAGGAGGTTGTTCGTTCTGATTACACGCCCATCAGGCGCTGTTATCCGGATCCTTGAATCGAACCGGCGGCTTGATCCTGTCTGCATGTTGCAGTTCTCGATATCGCCGCTCCCACACAGATAATCGATCAGATTCAGCCAGAAGATCGGGTACTCGGGTTTTGTGTGGAAATCGCTCCATGCATCATCACCTCTTATGTCCGGAATTCCAAAATAGAATACCTTTCCACCTCCGATTCTCCAGAAGGATAGGATCGGTGTATTATCTTCTGCTGAGATGTATGTCACAGAACCACGCTTCGCATCCCCTTTCAGATAATGTCCGATAGCGATATCAGAAAGATCGATATCGCGCGTCATCACGCTCTCCCTCACTTCTTCGAGTGTGGTCTCATTCGCCTCTGCTGATACCGATACCGGCAGCAGACGCCCGGTATCCGAACGAAGCAACCCCTCCTGTGCCATCACCACCACGCTGCCGCCCGCTGCTGCATAATCAGCGAGATCATCGCATAACGAGGATCGCAAACTTTCATTGCATAGCCCGACAACCACGCAATCATAGTTGCGGATGATGCCCTTCACCTCATCCTGCTTGTTGAAGGTGGCATCAACCGATGGCAGCAGTTTCATCACGGTTGCGGATGGAACGTCATCATAGTCTGATATGTATAATATTTTGCGGGTCTGCCTGACAGGAACAACGATGTACGCATGGTTATCAACAGTCAGATCATCATCCGGGTGAAGCGTTATCTCGGTGATTCCTGGACTGACATCCTTGAGCGAAAAGTATCTGCTGCTGTATGCATCCACTGCCAGAGTGTAGCTGGATCGTTCGCCATTGTACATGACTTCAATCGCTGCATTCACACTGGAATCCATGTAATTCTTTATGATGCAGGTATATTTATATTTATCAGCCGCAGGCGATAACCATCCGCCTGTTATCGCGATATCGTTCTTACCACCAGAGACGCTCACAAACGAGACATCGATTCCGTCTGCTTCCACAAGTTTCTTTGCAACAGAAGGATCATCACCATCCCAGTTTGTAAAATCAGAGATGACAATGATCCTCCCTCCTTCATCTGCTGTGAGAGTGCTTGCAAGCAGGATCGCCTGATACAGATCCGATGTTGTTGCAGTTCTCGGAATACTCTTCAATACCTCCTTTGCAGCGCCGGTATCGCCATTGTGTAACATAAGTACCGGGACGTTCTCTGCAAGGATGATGCTGTTTCGCGCGGTGAGATATCTGTTCGCATGACTGATCGCGTAATCGAACCTGCCATCCGCCTGCATACTTGCAGAGGCATCCAGAACGATTACCGTATTCCCTCCGCTGATCTCCTTGCTTCCGGTGATGTAAGGCGCGGAAATCGCAAGAATCAGGGCTATTAAAAAGAGTAACTGAATCAGAAACAGAGGGTCTTTGATGATTCTATTAAATATCCTTGCATATTTCTTTTTCTTCTGGTTTATCTGCGTGATAAACATGATCGACGGAATCGAGATCTCCTTTGCCTTCGGTCTGAGCAGGTATACAATTATTAATGGAATAACGCTTGCGAAAAACGCCCATGTTGCCAGTTGGAGATTTGCAAACATCACTCGATTATCGCCTCAATCGTATAGATTTGTTGCAGGATACTTACGGTTATCGATTATGCACAGCTGGTATGTCGGTCGCACACCGTGTTTCGCTGGTTTTGTGGATGTCACAAAAGCATAGACTCATTTCATGTCAGGATAGATAAACCATCGTTCAGATTCTTCGGCTCTTCGCTAATTTACATGGGTAATCGGAAACTCGACCATTCAATGCAGCATCAGCATAGCACCGTGCAATTTTTCTCTCAGAACATTTATATATCACCAGGCGGATGGTTCTGACAAACAATGCAGGAGGTGGACACCGATATCCCGAACCATATACAACATTCCTGACAACAGAAGGCATCGAATAGACAGATACAACAAATAAAGAGGAGGCGTAATTTTGAAAACAACAAAATATTTGATCATTCTTGCGGTTCTTATCATCGTTCTGGGATCTGGCTGCGTGGCACCACCAGAGAAGAACGGCGTGGAACCGGAGAAGGAAGTCAAGATCGGCACATTGCTGCCGCTCACAGGAGATCTCGCCGCTTATGGCGGACCGATGGAAGATGGAGCGCGGCTTGCGATAAAGCAGGTGAACGAGAATGGGGGCGTTCTCGGGAGTGAGATTGCTCTTGTCAGCAAGGACTCCCAGACCTCCGAGGTTGCTGCAGTCGATGCGATGAATCAACTGGCAACCATTGATAAGGTCCCGGCGGTGATCGGTGCCGCGGGAAGTGGCGTGAGTCTGGCGGTGATCAGTATAGCGGTTAACAACCGGATCGTTCAGATATCCCCATCCAACACCGCTCCGGATTTTACGACTTATGAGGATAACGGCTTCTACTGGAGAACCGTTCCATCGGATGCGTTGCAGGGCAAAGCGATGGCAAAACTTGCATATAACAGTGGATATGTCACTGCAAGCACGCTCGTCCTCAACAACCCTTATGGAGTAGGATTCGAGAAAATGTTCAAGGAAGAGTTTGAAGAACTCGGTGGAACTGTTGTTGATCGGGTTAAGTACGATCCAAACGGGATAACGTTCGATTCCGAGGTTGACAAGGTATCTGCGAACGATCCGGACGTTATCATCCTCGTTGGCTATCCTGACACCGGAAGTATAATCCTGAAAGCCGCATACGAGAAAGGCGTCATGAAAACGACCGACTGGCTGCTTTCAGAGGGGTTGCGCACCGATGAACTGGCTCTAAAGGTTGGAACGGACGTCGAAGGTAAATACATCGTAGCCAACTTTACCGGAACAACACCAGACCCGCGAGCCACAGGTCCTGCCTACGATGACTTTGCAGCGGCTTACGAGGCAGAATATGGCAGAAAACCAGTTACATTCAGCTCGAACACCTACGATGCTGCTGCGATCATCGCGCTTGCAATCGAGCAGGCAGGGAGCGCAGAAGGAGTTATGATACGGGATGCGATACCATCTGTCGCAAACCCACCAGGAGAAGAGGTCTCTGATATCGGAACAGCGCTTGCGCTGATAAGAGATGGAAAGGAGATCAACTATCAGGGAGCATCCGGAGAGATCACCTTTGATGGTGCCGGTGATGTATTCGGAGAATACTGCAAATGGCAGGTATCAGAGGATGGAAACATCACGCTGGGCGAGTCGATAACAATCGAGTAGCGCCGCCCGGCGTTTTTTATTTTTACCCACCCAGATACAGAGCCATGGGCACGAACCTTAACGTCTTTCGGATTTCTAATCCGAGGTCCATGACTTTTATACGAAAATTCATTTAACAATGCATGGCATAGTCAAAAGCAACTGTGAAAACAATTCGAGGCGATAAAAATGTCTGAATGTCTCATATCCATAAAAATAGAGGAATTAGAAGAGGGGGGCTATCTTGCAACGAGCGATACCCTCCAGGGACTCATTGCACAGGGCAGGTCGATAGCAGAGACGATGGAGATAGCACAGGATGTAGCAAGAAAACTCATCGAGTCCTATATCGAGCATGGTGACCCTTTGCCGTTCGAGATTGAGCCATCAAAAAAGGTTATCCAGGATGTCAAAATACCGATAAGTTTGACCGCATGACGAGATTACCATCCTTAACCGCAAGAGATGTTACCAAAAAGTTAAAGAAAGCGGGTTTTGTCTTCGACAGACAAGCAAAAGGAAGTCATGAAATCTGGTACAATCCAATTACAAAAAGAAGAACTACAATTCCAAATCATCCGGGGGCGGATATTCCAAAAGGAACATTGAAAGCGATCATCAAAGAAGCAGGACTTACTTTGGAGGAATTTTCGGAGTTGTAGGTAAAAACTTCCGGTGACATGCCCGCAACTATGTGATTCGAAAGAAAAAATAACATCCGTATCCTCTCACCCACCCAGATACAGTTTCAACACATCTTCACTCTCCAGAAGCTCCGCACCACGCCCCTCGAACCGGTTCCTCCCCATCTCAAGCACATATCCACGATCCGATATCCCGAGCGACCTCCGCGCGTTCTGTTCGACAATCATGATCGAAGTACCCGTGCGGTTGATCTCGAGTATCTTCTCAAAGACCATATCCCGCATCACAGGAGCGAGCCCTGCAGACGGTTCATCGAGAAGAAGAAGATCAGGCGACAGCATGAGCGCACGCCCGACGCCGACCATCCGCTGCTCTCCTCCGCTTAAGGCACCTGCCTTGACATGACGCATCTCCTCGAGAACCGGAAAGATCCCATACACCCGCTCCAGACTTAGAGAGATATCGTCATCGCGTATGAACGCACCCATCTCAAGATTCTCAAGGACGGTAAGGGACGGAAAAAACTCTTTTT
>PIXW01000056.1 GCA_003601535.1 ANME-2 cluster archaeon | reverse complement strand
GTCCTGACGCCAACCGGACCGCCATCGAAATCATCGATGATCACCTCCAGAACTGCTCGATCAAGTTCATCCAATCCTCTGTGATCGATCTTTAGCATCTGTAACGCGCTATCGACTACATCCTTTGTGATTATACCATCCGCCATCACCTGTGCATAATCACGGACACGGCGGAGGATCCGGTTTGCAATCCTTGGAGTACCTCTTGACCGTTTTGCAATCTCTGCCGCACCTTCTTCCTCGATCTCGACTCCAAGCACTTTTGACGATCTGAGAACGATCTCTGTTAACGTATCAGGGGAATAGAAGTTCAATCGATTGACCACACCGAAGCGATCCCTGAGAGGGGAGCTAATGAGCCCGGTTCTTGTGGTTGCGCCTATAAGCGTAAAAGGCGAGAGGCTCAGGCGGACAGAACGTGCGCTCACGCCTTCTCCGATCATCACATCGATTGCGAAATCCTCCATTGCGGAATACAGGGTTTCCTCAACGATCTGGTTCAATCTGTGTATCTCATCGACGAAGAGAACATCCTTTGCCCCGAGATTCGTGAGAATCGCGGCAAGGTCGCCTGGACGCTCCAGAACCGGTCCTGTTGTCGCTCTGATCTCTACTCCAAGCTCGGTTGCGATGATATGCGCAAGTGTTGTTTTTCCAAGACCTGGCGGACCTGACAGGAGAACATGATCAAGAGGCTCGCCACGTTCTTTTGCCGCTTTTATAAAGATCTGTAACTGTTTTTTTAGTTCCGCCTGCCCTACAAATTCGTCAAATGTTTTCGGTCGAATCTGCAGATCAGATACCCTTTCCTTCTCTGTCCTTTCAGGCGAAAGGATTTTTTCCTGCATAACCTAAAATATGTGGTTAAATCATATCAATATCGCAGGTTATCAGATATCTGCACAGATATCACAAATTACCATGTTCCGGTCGAAACGCCCAAGAGAGATCTTAAATGAGATCAAATGGCGCGGCTATCCTATGGATGAATGCACGATCTATTATCTGCACCGCGGCGCACCCAATGATACGAAAATCGTATCTGGATCCGAGATTGTGAGTCTCGGGCATTCATTCTTTACAATCGAACATGACACCAGCATCCCGTATCACCGAATACGCAGGATCGAATACGGAGACGATGTTGTTTATCGCAGGAATACCCGTCGATAATGTTAATACGATACGGATCATGATGATAATTGAGTAGGGGTAATCGATGAAGGTACGATCAACGATAACGAAGAAGACGATGTTTATTCTTGTACTGATACTTGTAGCCTCCATGATTTTGGGATATGGAATTAAGGGACGGTTATCACAGCAGAATAGAGATGGTAATTATCCAGCCCCGACTCCTCAGGATGCTCGCCCATCGATCTGGGATGTCTTCGATGAGGAAGAACAGGATTCATCATTAGTGAATCAGACCGGTGAATCATCACCGGAATCTGGGTCGATTGAGTATCATGAACCTATCATCGAACCGACGATGCTCGATAGTGATTTTGTGTGGTTCGGCAGCAGGTGTGCGAGTTGCTATGATACCGAGACTGATATATGGCTCGTGTATGAGGCAGGCATTGGTGATGGAATCTTTGATAACCGAACCATATATCGTTACAATGCCGCAGATATGTGCTGGGAATCGTTTGCAAGCCAGTTGCCGCATGACGTCTGGATGATCCGGAGACTTAACACATGGTCTGCAGATCAATTATATCTGAACCAGTGGAATACCACAACCAGGGAATGGGTTGAGCATACGAAGAAAGGATACGTGATTCGACTCGGCACCGGTTATGTATGGTTCAATGATAAAGGAACGGAGTGCTACCGCGCAGCACGCAAGATTGAATCAACGGTATCAGTTCAGGATAACCATCTTTCATGCGCTGTTAATGGCGGCATACCCCCACTCACATATAGCTGGACATCTGATAGGTCTGGACTGATCGGAGATGCGAGTTCGTTTGAGATGGAACTGCCACAGGGTACGCACAATATCACACTCGTAATAACAGATGCGAGCGGTTCCAGTACGGAGAATGCCGTGACTGTGCAGGTCACCTGAGTTCAAGTCTTCCTGTGAGCAGAAGAAACATAAGAATATATCCAAGCACGAGAACAGCGAATGAGAGAATCCAGGTCCATCGCAGCAGTCTTTCTCTGATCTCGGGATTTTCCATATCGATCATGCCTTGATCCGCTTCAACCGGAATGTGGTTTCGCGTTCCATCTCTTCGAGGCGCAGTTCGATGAACCATTCTGCCTCGGTGAGTTCGGGTATCACCCTGAACTCGAGCGCGTTAACCCTCCGCTTGGTCTGCTCGATGTCGTCGAGCAGTTTCTTTATTGCGGTTTCGATCTCGGCAGCAACAATGATTTTTTCAACCAATTTCTCATGCGCCTCAACTGCCTCATCGAGACACGAACTCGTCCCTATGATGCCGTATCCACGTTCGTACAGGTTTTTTTGTACCTGGGTGGATTCGATGTGGGGGACCACCACGCCCATCACGTTCTTGCTTTCAAGTTCGATATGGGGTACATCTCTCAGTGCGAACGCGATTGATTTTATCGCAACTGTACCCTCCACAGATTTTGCGAGTCCTATCTTCTCATTTGCAACCTCATAAGCTGAATTGAGTTCAGATCTAACATCCTTTGCCCTGCTCAACAGTTCGAAGAATTCGAGGATGAGACCATCGCGTTTCATCTTCAGCAGTTTGTGTCCGCTCTCTGCAAGTTTGATCTTCTTCTTCAGTTCTATGAGCTCGGATCGAGTTGGTTTTATATCCCGTATCGCCATTGTAAACCTGCCTGTTTCTTATTCGTATATTCCTCGATTGCATCTCCATTGTTTATACATGGATAATAACCTTGCTCTTTGCAACAAGCTACATTGCGTGAGGTTATTCGGAAATTGCCGCATCATAGAAACTCGTATCAAAGAGATCCTTCGCAGTCAACATCCTGTCGATATTCCCAAGATCGTGCTGAACCCTTGCGTATTCAAGGGTGCAGTTGATTTCAGCATGCGGATCGCTGATCCAGTTGCCATCCCATGTTTTAAAGGAATATTTGACCGTGTCGAGATCATACCCGATCTTTTTTGAAAATATTTCAGCAGACTCATTCTGGTTATTTTTGAGATACCTGGTCGCTCTGATATGTGTCCGGACGATCTGTTTGACCATATCAGGATGCTCTCTGATCAGTTTACCACTGACGAGCAGGCAGCAACATGCATGGTTCTTCCACATCTCACCGGAACTGACGACGCTTTTGCCATTGCCCTCGAGTTCGATTATCGCGGGACCAGGATGCGGTAGAAAAACACCATCCACGGCTCCTGCTGCAATCGCAGCCATTGCATCACCAGGTCCCATCGGAGCGATCGTAACATCATCGGTGCTGACGTTGTTATCCATCAGGAATTTTCTGAGAACAGTGTCCTGAATCGACCCCGCGGGAAACGTTGCTATTGTAAGCCCGCGAAGATCGGATGGTGAGGTATAATTGTCTGCAAGATCTGGTCTGAGCACGAGATTGGACCCCTGTGTCTGCACAGCGGCAACGATCTTTGCATCCAGCCCCTGCGCGATCGCAGTAATCGGCGGTGCAGCGCCAACATACGCAATATCGAGGTGGTCGCCCATCATGGCGGTCATCTCGGGCGGACCTGACGAAAACTGATGATCGGTCACCTCTGTAATCCCGAACCCGGCAAGATCCTCTTTCCACCAGCCCTTCTCCATCGCAATCATCTCTGCAATCTGATGGGTGCTTGGCTGATAGCCGATACGAAGATGGGTCATCGTCTCTGGTTTTTCAACGCATCCTGAGAACGCTGCAAGTATGGATGCTACCAGCAGTATCGCTATCAGTATTGGTTTCTTCATTTCAGCATCCTATTGTTCAAGCATCATAGCCAGTTTCATATTCGCCTGTTTGTCATCGGCTTTTGGTCCTGGCTCAACGATGAAGACGAGATCGCCATTCGACCAGACATAACCATATCTGATGTCGTCGGTTCCCAGAGGTCTCATCCGGACCTCGGTCGCCTCATGTCCGTTGAAGTGCACATTTCCGAATCTATTGACCGTCTTTGACGGAGGCATCTCAAACGTTGGCTGATTCTTATAGTTTTCGACAGCATTTGCCGCATTCACCGAATCAGTGCATTTGATTATGGTTACATAGATATTGCCGTCTTCAAAGGAATATATCCCCCGAACTGCCTGTATCTCTCCGGTGTTTAAGTTTCCGGAGATCAGTGACATGGCTTCTTCGGTTATATTCAGCGTCCCTGGCGTGTCTTTATCGATTACAGCTATCAATTTGAACGCTCCCGGGAGATTATCTCTCGGAATCATATCCGCAAGGCTCTGTGGCACCGCGGGAGTCCCGGTGGGAGTCGGTGTCGGCACTGCTGGCTCTTCCGGCACTATGCATCCACATGCAGCAACCACCAGAAGGATGATCAGTATCATTTCTATTCGTTTCATGTCATATCTCCTTTATCAATATTCCTCTCTTGAATGAGTCGCATAACATCATCAGGATCATCAATCTCCTTGAATTCACTCTCGTTAATCAATACAGTGCCGTTGATCTGTGTGCGCCTGCATTTCCCTTTCACGATGTACATGGACTTTGTGCCTGCAACAGATGAGATACTGCCCATCAAGCTGGCATTTCTCACCATCGTCCGGTTGTACGTACTGATCCCTGTTAGCAGTGTATTGTTCCCG
>PIXW01000055.1 GCA_003601535.1 ANME-2 cluster archaeon | reverse complement strand
TGAAAAAAAAGTTGGCGCTCATGATTCTGCAAGGCTGACCAGGTGGAGTGATAACACTCTAATAGATAAAGATTCGAATGATCATCATGATGTCCGGATTCCTTCCGCTCATAATCGACCTCCACGACCGGAAGGTGGTGATCATCGGTGGCGGATCGGTTGGTGAGCGCAAGGCAGAACTGTTCTGCAGGTATGCGAAAACGGTTGTTGTGAGTCTTGAATTCACCGAAAAACTGCTTAAGTCAGAAGAAATCGAACGGATAACCATTGACAGGGAACTCGACGATGAAGAGTTCACTGATCTGATACGCGATGCTTTTCTGGTGATACCAGCAACAGACGATCCTTCTTATAACAAGCATCTCGCAGATATCGCGAGCCAGCGCGGAATACTGGTCAATCGAGTGGACGATCTCGGCTGTGTGATCATTCCGTCTGTTATCACCCGCGGCGACATTGTCATCGGTATATCCACGCTCGCACATAGCCCTGCACTGTCACGCTACATCAGGGAACGGATCGAGGAGGTGATCACACCAGAATATGCAGAGATGGCGAGATTGCAGAGCGAGATGCGTTGTTTTCTGAAGGACAGAATCCCTGATCAAAAGAAGCGGCAGCAGATATTGCGTGCGATTCTTGAGGATGAATCCGTGTGGGAATACCTCAAAACATCGTACAGGAAAGCTTATGAACAGGCAGCAACACATCATGAAACGGTGTTGTGATGAATCTTCTTGGAATTGATCTGATCATAATCGCTGGAATTGCGGCTGTATCGATCATATCGCTTCTGATCATCTGGAAGATCGCCAGATGGAAGGGTGAGTTGGACAGGTGGAGAAGAGAGGTCAATGAATGGCGAAACGACACGACGACTATGTCATGGGGTTCGCAGGATTCTTCAGATACAGTGGATCGTTCATCATTCGAAGAGCACGAGGAGAGAGAACCATCCGAAGAGGGAATGTCTGCTCAACAGACAGAGATGGCGCTGCTGTATGCACTGACTGAACGAAGAGAAGAGGCGTGCCGGGTGGCTGGTATAGAGAACGATATGGCTATGATCCACCATGATCTCGGAAACCTGCTGTATCGATCAAAACAATTCGATGAGGCAGAAAAGGAGTACAGAGAGGCAATAAGCTACAGACCTGATTTTGCGAGAGCACACGCCAATCTTGGTTTCCTGTGCAAGAGATCAGGGCGTCAGGGAGAAGCCATACGGGAGTTCAAAGCAGCCTTGAACTCTAAAGAACAGCTCCCTGACCGGGGTGAACGGATCACGCAGATACTGAAAGAGATAGATATATGATCTGATCACATATATTCCTGCAGTTTCTGCTCGATGTGATTCTTTGGGAGCGCGCCAACGATCTGTCCGACCAATGCACCATTTCTGAATACCAGCATCGTTGGTATCGCATTGATCTTGTAGGTCATGGCAACGCCCATATTCTCATCGATGTTCAGTTTGCCGAATGTTATCCTGCCTGCGTAATCCTTTGCCAGTTCTGCTATGATCGGTGCAATCATCTTGCATGGTCCGCACCATTCAGCCCAACAATCCACCACAACAAACGGGTGTTCACGCACGGTTTCCTTGATATTATTATCGTCCAGTATCAGTACTTCGCCAGATGTCTTCTTTGATGCCATTGTTTGCAATCTCTCCATTTTTCTCTTCCGGATCGCTTCCAGTTCATCCATGATTCATCATTCGAATACTGTAGCATATAAATCCTTGCACACTATCCGCTGGCAGCGATCATCTCCTCAATCCTCGCATGAAGCTTTGTGAGATCTCTTTCCCGTAGATCGATCAATCGTTTGATACTGTCCATCGTGTTCTTTATCGATTTCTCTCTTTCGAGTTTCTTTTTTGTGTATATCTGCGTCAATGAGGTATGCAGTCGTTTATATGCACCTGTTTGCTGATTGAGCTGGACATATTTATCGATGATATCCTGATCAACGCCAGCTTTTCTTGCAGCAGCGATAAAATCCTCAATTTTTTTTGAAGAGGATATGATATTCTCTATCACCGATAGTAACCCTTCTTTTGTGATTGGCTTGACAAGATATTCAGTTATATAGGGTGCTTTTTTCTGTGCAACCTCTGCTGTCAGTTGTTTTGCTGTAAGAATAATCACAGGAATCGATTTCAATCGCTCATCCTGTCGTATTCTGCTCAAGACCGTCCAGCCATCGATATCTGGCATGATAATATCCAGTAGAATCAGATCAGGTATGTCCTGCTGCAGTTTTTCAAGACATTCGCTGCCCCCGCATGCTGTTATGACATCGTAACCTTGACTTCCAAGCATCAGTTTCAGCAGATCCACGATATCTGGCTCGTCATCCACGACCATAACCTTCATAATGAAACCTCCAACATTGCACCCATCATATTATGGTTATCGCAGGTATTTAAACTCTGTTGTTTGCGTATCCTTATATAGGCACCATCCAGATATGGTATTGATGGTGCTTGATAAACTTGGCGATTCGCTTCAGGGCGCGATCAAGAAGATCGCGGGCGCAGGACGTGTTGATAAGCGCGCAGTGGATGAGATGGTAAAAGATATCCAGCGCGCGCTCCTGCAATCGGATGTCAATGTGAAGCAGGTGATGGAACTATCGACACGGATACGCGAGAGAGCGCTCGCGGAGAAACCGCACGCAGGGATGAGTGCACGGGAACACGTAATAAGGATCGTGTATGACGAGCTCATCCATCTCATCGGGAAAAGCATGCCTCTGGCACTGACAGAGCAGACGATCATGATGATCGGACTCCAGGGCAGCGGCAAGACCACGACCACGGCGAAACTGGCACGGTACTTCCAGCGAAAGGGACTCAAGCCTGCTGTGATCTGTGCGGATACCGATCGTCCAGGTGCTTATGATCAATTGCAAACCTTATGCGATCGTCTGAACATTGCATTCTATGGGGAGCGTACCGATGATCCGGTTGGAATCGTAAAAAGAGGGATTGACAGATTCAAGGCTTATGATGTCAGGATCATCGATACTGCTGGCAGGCATTCCCTTGAACACGATCTGATCGAACAGATGGAGAGGATCAATACGATAGCAGAGCCGGATCAGAAACTGCTTGTGCTGGACGGTGCGATCGGGCAGCAGGCAAGGGATCAGGCACGCACGTTTCATGACTCGGTTGGAGTGACCGGTGTCATCATCACCAAACTCGATGGCACAGCAAAGGGAGGTGGTGCTCTATCTGCTGTTTCTGAGACAAAAGCACCGATCGCGTTTATCGGTGTCGGTGAGAATATCGAGGATCTGGAAAAGTTTGAAACCGACAGATTCATCTCAAAACTACTCGGAATGGGTGACATCAAGACGCTCATAGAACGCGCTGAGGAAGTGCTCACCGATGAGATCGACATCGAGAAGATGATGCATGGCAGGTTCACGCTAAAAGACATGTATCAACAACTCGAAGCGATGAACAAGATGGGACCTTTAAAGCAGGTGATGCAGATGCTGCCGATCGGAGGCGCGAAGATACCGGATGATATGTATAACGAGACTTCTGGCAAGATGACGCGGTACAAGGTCATCATGGACTCGATGACCGAAGCGGAACTGCTCGATCCGAAGATCATCGATTCCTCACGCGTCAGAAGGATTGCGCGCGGCTCCGGCACAGGTATAGAGGATGTACGGGAACTATTGAAGTATCACAGGATGATGCAGAAGGCTATGAAGGGGTTGCGCGGCGGCAGATTCAATGTCCAGAAGATGATGAAGAAGCTTGGGATGTAGCATCCAAACAACTGGATCACTCTATCAACCGGTTGATTCCTTCAAGCACAGCCTCGACCGATGCCATGATGATATCGGTTCTGGCACCTCGTGATGTGATCACTTTTTGGTTAGAGCGCATCTTTACAAGCACCTCAACGAGAGCATCGGTTCCGCCTGTAATCGAATCGACATGATACTCCTCAAGCTCTATATCTCGCGTATTTGCAATCGCTTTCTTGAGTGCATCGATCGCTGCATCCACTGGGCCTGTCCCGATGCCAGCCTCGACGACCGATCTTCCATCCACAGTCAGTCTGATGGATGCGGTTGGCGTGACCCGGTTCCCTGATACCACAGTGAGTTCATCAAGTTTCACCTTTGCCTCCTTGTATATCCCAAGCACGGTTTCTGTGATCGCCTGAAGATCGGCATCGGTCACGCGCATTCCCTTGTCTCCGAGTTCCTTTACGCGGGCGAAAATATTGTCCAGTTGTTCATCGGTTGCTGCGAGTCCGAGTTCGCGCAGCGCCAGGTCGATTGATGACCTGCCTGTGTGTTTTCCGAGAACGATCCTCCGCTCTCTGCCAACAGTCTCTGGCGATATCGGCTCATACGTTGCCGTGTCTGCAAGAATCCCATGTACATGGATACCTGCCTCGTGTGTAAACGCATTTCCGCCGATGATCGACTTGTTCGGAGCGACAACAACGCCTGTAAGCCTGCTTACCAGGCGGGAGGTGGTGTACAACTCCTTGCAGTCGATTCCGGTCTTCTTATGATACAGTGATTCGAGTACCATCACCACCTCCTCCAGCGGCGTATTCCCAGCCCGCTCGCCGATACCATTCACGGTCACATGCGCCTCTGCCGCGCCTGCAAGAATCGCTGCTATTGTGTTCGATGTTGCAAGCCCGAAATCGTCATGACAGTGGACGCTTATCTGAGCATTGAGACTGCCCAGTTCCCTGAATATATCAGTGGTACGTTCTGGCGTCAGAATTCCAACGGTATCGCAGAAGCATAGCCGATCCGCGCCAGCATCGATACCGTCTGCGTATATCGATTTTAAGAACTCGATATCAGCCCGCGAGGCATCCTCGGCGCTCCACTCAACGATGAGTCCGTGATCCTTTGCGAACTCGCAGACGCGTACCGCATCATTTCTCACTGTTTCACGAGTTTTCTTAAGTTTTTTTTCGATATGAAGATCTGAAACCGGAAGAACAAGATGAATCGAATCCACATCACATTCGATCGCCTTTTCAACATCGATCTCACGGATCCGGCAGTAGCTGCATATCTCTGCATCCAGATTCTCGCGCACAACCGATCGAATGCTATCTCGTTCACCCTCTGATGTGATTGCGCTGCCAGCCTCGATCACATCGATCCCCATTGAATCGAGTTTTCGTGCGATCCATACTTTCTCCTCTGGCGAAAGCGATACGCCAGGGGTCTGCTCACCATCACGCAGTGTGGTATCCAGAAATCGAATGCTGTCTGTGATGTTAATTCCTCTTCTATCGTTTATGGTGATTTTTTGTACATTGACTTAAGAATGTCGATGATCGATAACTTTACAATCTCACAGAACATGAACAGTTGGATGCATGGGCTCGTAGGGTAGCGGATATCCTATTGGGCTTCGGACCCAATGACCCGTGTTCGAATCGCGGCGAGCCCGTCGTACAAGGTGATCAACATGAAGGACATCAACAACCTGATTCATCGAGCAACTGAGATGAAATCGAACGGAATGCATTTAGGACAGATCGCTGATGAGCTCAATCTGTCCAGAGAAACGGTTACATGGATTTTGGCACATTCCAGCGAAAGAAAAGAACTGCGTGTACCCAAGGATCTCTCGATCGACTGGAGCAGCATCGGTGAGAGCTCGTATCGACTCCGGTGCATATCAGATGCGATGGTGGACATGATCCTCGATGACGTTGGCGATCCGGCAAACATCGATGTGGTGATTGGCGTCGCAGTCAGCGGCATCCCGCTGGCAAGCATCGTCGCAAACGAACTTGCTGCCAAACTTGCGATATTTCATCCGAATAAACAACTGCTTGGCATCGAGACCACGGACGCAAAAGGCATCTTCAGCCAGAACTTTGCAGATGTCGAGAAATCGACCTGTGCGATCATCGATGATGTGATCACCACAGGCAGAACGCTCACAGAGACGGTCAGGCAGCTCACTGATATGGGCGCAAAACCAGTTGCGATTGCGGTGATCGTTGATAAAATCGGGCAGAGCACGATTGAAGGTGTTCCTGTCTATTCGCTGATGCGCACCGTGTGGGTGACCTGAGGTCATTTCGTGCAGATCGCAAGCAGATAATAGCCGATAGCATTGAACGGGTATACCCAGCGCAGAATATTCTCGATCCTGCCAAAAATTCGCTGGTAGAGCGAGGGGGGTTTTTCGATGCGGTGCAGATGAGGATACAAAAAGATCATTACACTGCCGACACGTACCCCCTGAAACCCTGCACCCCGCATCTTTTTTATGAGTTCTCCTCTTGAGAAATAGTATGTCCAGAGCCCATCGCTCACGAAGTCTCTGTTCCTGAGAGCATGCCTGATCCAGTCCCGGTTTCCAGACAATGTATGTTTTAACCACCAGTTGAGATTCCACCGGTTGACGATGGTGAATACGACCTTGCCACCATCCGCAAGCACCCGGTGCATCTCATAAAATGCATGATCGTACTCCGGGATGTGGCTGTACGCTCCGAACATCGAGATCAGCATGGATATGCAGCCATCTTTGAAGGGAAGTGCGTCTGCGCTTGCGATTATAAATGGTATCGATAAACCAGCATCTTCTGCCTTTTTCTTTGCTATGTGGATCATCTTGGACGAGATGTCAAGACCTATCACATTAAAACCATTTTTTGCCAGATCGAGTGTCTGTTTTCCTGTTCCGCAACCTACATCGAGGACGATTCCTTGAATGCCTGCTATATTTTCGAACAGCACAGAATCCTCAACAGTCCGCATGTAATCCAGTTGTGGATTTACGAATCTCGTATCATAATCTGATGCGAGGTTGTCGTAGTATTCAGGAATGTTTATCTCTGGCATATCTGCACATCCATCACGATGTTATACTGGTGCGGCGAATATGACCTGATGGCCCGCCGATCCAGAACCTGTGCGGTCATGCCGTACCTCTCAGCAGCATGCTCGATGATTTCGTATGCACCTTCAAACAGATCGCCCTCCTCCCTGATACCGTAGTAATGGATGATGCCATCCGGTTTTACGATCATCAACGCGCAATCGAGGAATTCATGAGCAGAATGCGGCAGATTCATGATTACGTGGTCAGCAACATGGCACAGATCGTGTGCAACATCTGCCACGTCACCGCAGATGATTCGTATGTTATTTATTCTGTTCAATCGTGCGTTCTTTTTCAGATACTCGATTGCTACCGGATTTTTATCGATTGCTATCACATATCCGGCTGATTTTGCGATGAGGATGCTGAACGGTCCAACACCGGCAAACATATCAACAACAGTATCCTCTCTGTCAACCTGACCCGCGATACGTGCGCGTTCGGTTGCGAGCCTCGGCGTGAAATAGACACGCGCAAGATCGAGCTCATACCTGCATCCGTACTCCCTGTATATGGTCTCTGTTCCAGGTTCCCCTGCCAGTAACACAAAATCGCGGATCCTGAACTCACCATGTACCCTGGTCAATGCTCCGAGAACGGTCTTTATATTCTTATGCATCAAAAGAATAGCTTCTGCAATTCTTTTTGCATCAGGATCACTGGCATCGATTATTGCAATATCCCCGATGATCTCATAACCTGGTGTAAATCCGAGGATCTCCTCGAATGTTTCCCTTTTCCTGTACTCAAAATCCCTGTGCAGAAGTTTGGCATCTGGAAACTCTATATCGATTCGATGCTTGATCGGGAAATATAGATAATCCTCGTCTCTCTGAACAAGTGCGTCTCTCTCGAGAACGTTCATCCCGATCAGCGCACGACGCACCGTTTCGCCGTTCTGCTTTGGCACCTGCACACACCAGAATCGTTCATATCGTATCTGCATGTTTACCCAGTTTTTCGCATACACACATTGGAATATCCACCACAGATTTCACCTCATCGATGATATTCCCATCGCCTGTTGCAACAATTAAGCCGCAGTGCTTCAGATCAAAATCAACATGCCTTGATGTCCTCGCATCTCCGGAAAGTGAATATTCGGATAAGAGTCCGCGAATATATCGTGCAAGCACTCCACTCTTGCTGATCTGGGCGTCGAAGAGAAAGGTAACAGAATTCGGTTGATGTTCAGAGATGATTTCAAGAATCTGTCTGCAAATATTCCTTTCCGGATTTTTATAGTTTCTAAAAATACCTCTAACATCTCTCAGGAATCCATCATCGCATAAAAATATTGGTTCTCCGGAAACCACGCTTTCCGTTGCGATTATGACATTGTATCCATCTACCACCAGGTCTTTTCCTTTGATATCACTGCATGATATCTTTTTCTTGATTCTGGATGATGCTATCGCTGGTTCGATCACTGTCCGCGCCAGTATGTGCCGATCTCGATTCACCAGCCTGTAATGATCGTACACGAACCGTATGGCTCCTGTGCGCGGGTAGCCTCTCGATAACAGATACCTGATATCCTGTGCTGCGAGATGCATCAGTGAGTTGTGATTGGTCATGATTGTTGCTGATCTGTGGTTGTGAAAGCGCTGCAGTAACAATAACCTGCTGGCAGTTCCCATGATGGTCACGAGTAAACAAAGTACATATACGTTGATGGAATATAGAAAATGTACAAAGAGGTGAAATAATGTTTCCAGGACTTGGAAAGGGCATGAGCCCACGAAAGATGCAGCAGATGATGAAACAGATGGGCATCCGCGTAACCGAGATCGAGAATGTGGAAGAGGTGATCATCCGAACCGCTGATTCGGAAATCGTATTTGATGACGCCGCTGTTTCAATTATGGAAGCAGCAGGCACAAAAATATATCAGCTGACCGGCTCACCGCATGAGCGTGCGCGGGAACTCTCGATACCTGAGGAGGATGTAAAACTGGTGATCGAACAGACCGGAGCGAGCGAGGA
>PIXW01000054.1 GCA_003601535.1 ANME-2 cluster archaeon | reverse complement strand
ACGCCGCCGCCCGCGATACCATAACTTTCGCGTTCGCGTCTATTCTGCTGTGTCCCGAAGCGGACTCGGTCCAAGCGCCTTGATCTGTCCGACAAACTCGGTGACCGTCTCCCGAAACTTCGGTCCCTCGCTTGCAGAGATCCATTCGAGACGTACCCTGCCCTCAAGTCCGAGATGCTCCATCGCATCGACCACGTGTTCCATCCGGTCCCTGGTGTGCACATTACTGTCAACGTAGTGGCAGTCACCGATGTGGCAGCCTGTGACAAGCACGCCGTCCGCGCCTTCTTTTAACGCTCGCAGGATGAATGTGGGCTGTACTCTGCTTGAGCACATCACCCGGATGACCCTGGTGTTTGTCGGGTACTGGAGCCTGGCGACGCCAGCCAGGTCTGCGCCGGCATACGAACACCAGTTGCAGCAGAACATGACGATCCTCGGTTCGAATTCAGCCATCTACGCCACCTCCCTGACGCGACCATCAGCATAAGCGAACGCATCGATCACAGCCGATATCTGTTCTGTTGTGAAATGCCGTGACGTGATCGCACTTGTTGGACATTCCGCAGCGCATGATCCACAACCCTTGCAGATCGCAGGATTGATCTCGCTCTTGCGGGTTATGTACGTGATCTCCTCGGTCACAACCTCCACCTCCTTGAGTGTGGGTGCGCTGTACGCACAGACCTCAGTACATCTGCCACATCCGATGCAGACATCCTCATCCACGACCGCCATAACACCACTCGTCTCAAGGAAGTCCTTTGCAAGGATCGAACATGCCCGCGATGCAGCAGCCGATCCCTGCGAGATCGACTCGTTGACCAACTTTGGTGCCTGAGCGCACCCTGCGAGGAATACACCATCGGTTGCAAAGTCAACCGGTCGCAGCTTGATGTGTGCTTCAAGGAAGAACCTGTCCGCGTCTATCGGTACCTTGAAGAGTGTCGCAAGGTCTTCCACTCCGTCTGGTGCCACGAGTGGCGAGCTCAATACAACGAGGTCTGCTGCGATCTCGAATGGTGTATTGTGCAGGAGCTTGTCATGGAGTGTCACGGTTCCATTCGCAACAACCGGTTCGTCGGTCTCGGTGTAGCGCATGAAGAAGACGCCGAGCTCTCGTGCACGGGTGTAGAGATCTTCCCAGATTCCGAAAGTCCTGATGTCACGGTAGAGGATGTAGATCGTTATATTCGGGTCAGCTTCCTTGAGCCGGATCGCGTTCTTCATAGCTGTCGTACAGCAGACACGGGAACAGTATGGTCTCTCCTCGTTTCTGCCACCTGCGCACTGGATCATCACTACAGTCTTCGCATCGACAGTTCCTTCTTCGAGCATCGTTTCGAGTGTTGACTGCGTGATCACGTTGTCGCTTCCGTATCCGAAGTAGCCCTCGGGTACAAACTCGTTTGCGCCGGTTGCAATGATCGCTGATCCAAACTCGATCTCTTCACCGTTTGAGAGTTTTCCTTTGAAGCTTCCCATCGCGCCCTCGACCTCATCAAGCGTTGTGCCGGTGTAAACAGCAATATTCGGATTGCTCATAACAGCCTCGATCATCGGGTCAATGACCTCGCTCGTCTTACGTCCGTCCTGCAGCCTCGTAAACTTCCTGAGAAGCCCGCCGAGTTCATGTTCCCGCTCAACAAGATACGCTGTAAAGCCCTTCTCAGCAATGTCGAGCGCCGCAGTCATTCCGGCAACGCCGCCGCCGATAACAAGCCCGCTGTGACTGAAGTCCAGTTTCTGGGTGTAGAGCGGATCCAAAAGAGCGACCCTTGCCACACTCATCCTGACGATCTCTTTTGCCTTCTCTGTAGCCTTTTCCGGCTCCTTCTGGTGCACCCATGCGCAATGCTCCCTGATGTTTGCAAGCTCAAAGAGATACGGATTCAAGCCCGCACCTCTGCATGTGTCCTGGAATAAGGGTTCGTGCGTTCTCGGGGTGCATGAAGCTACAACGAACCTGTTCAGGTTATGCTCCTTGATCTTCTCCTTGATGACGTCGAGTGAGTCTGTCGAACATGCATACGTCTGTTCGTAGGCATGAACCACATGCGGCAAGGTCTTTACGTACTCTACAACCGCTGGAACGTCCACGACCGAAGCGATGTTAATTCCGCAGTCACAGACAACAACCCCGATTCGCGGTTCTTCGCCTGTTATGTCCTTTTCAGGCGGATATGCTCGTTCGGTAACGAGCGTCCCTCTCTCTGATGCAAGGACCGAGTGTGCCTTTGATGCAGCGCCTGATGCATCTGCCACGGTGTCTGGTATGTCCTTTGGTGCTATCATCGTTCCACATGCAAAGATTCCAGGAACGCTTGTCGTCATCGGCTTCTCAATCGAGGTAGCGATGTTTCCGTACTCGTCCATCTCAACACCTGCGATCTCAGCGAGTTTCTTGCTTGACTCGGATGGTGTGAGTCCAATTGATAGCACGATCATGTCAAACTCTTCGATAGCAGTCTCAACCGATTCCTCGACCTCGTACTGCACTGAGAGTCTGTTTGTGATCGGATCGATATCAACGCCTGATGGACGTGATCTGATAAATCTGACCCCTTTCTCGTTCTTTGCACGCTGGTAGAACTGTTCAAAGCCCTTACCGAATGCACGCACATCGATGTTGAAGATCGTCGCCTCCAGTTCAGGGTCGTGCTCCATCGCAACCATCGCCTCCTTGGTTGCGTACATGCAGCAGACCGCAGAACAGTTCGGACGCCCGATCTCAGGATTTCGCGATCCTATGCACTGGAGCCATGCGATCTTCTTTGGAGTCGTTCCGTCTGCCAGCTGCACATGCCCTTCGGATGGACCTGATGCTGATAGGAGGCGTTCGAACTCAATGGATGTTAGGACATCAGGGTGCTCGTAATGGTACTGTTCGAGTGGCGTGGGATCATAAGGCTCGAATCCTGTCGAGAGGATGACCGATCCGACCTTGATCACCTCATCCCTGTCCTTCATATCGTAATCGATCGCATCGTTCTCACAGACCTTCTTGCAGTTGCCGCACTTGCCTTTCGTGAGATAGAGACAGTGCTCGGCATCGATTACCATCACCCTTGGCACTGCCTGTGGGAATGGAAGATAGATCGCCTTTCGTTTGGTCAGCCCCTCGTTGTACTCATCCAGAACCTTCGAAGGACACTTGGCAAGACAGAGTTCACATGCCGTACACTTATCAGGGTCAACATACGTCGCTTTTCTTGTTACCGTGACATCGAAGTTACCAGCAGCTCCTGATATCGATTTGATCTCGCTGTACGGCAGGATTTCGATGTTTGGGTGTCTTGCTACCTCTGCAAGCTTCGGCGAGAGCGTACACATCGAGCAGTCGAGCGTCGGGAACGTCTTGTCGAGCTGCGCCATCACGCCGCCGATCGATGGCTTCGACTCGATCAGGTAGACCTTGAGCCCGCTATCAGCAAGATCGAGTGCTGACTGTATCCCAGCGATACCGCCGCCTGCTATCGCAACCGCGCCTATCAAGTCTGCCATCAGTTACCACCCCCTATCTTCTCAATCTTTGCTATGAACTCGTCGTTCTTGACGTAGTTCATGTCGATACCCAGTTCCTGCGGAGTATATCCCATTCCAAGTCCGAGAAGCTGTGAATAGTGAACGATTGGCATATTAAAAACATCTCCAAACTTCTTTTCAATCTCGGTTTGACCAACATCCATCTGCAGATGACAGAACGGACACGCATCCACGATGCAGTCAACACCGGCTGCCTGCGCATGTTCGATCTTGGCTCTGGCAAGCTTGAGTGCGGTCTCGAGACTTGATGTCCGCACGCCGCCGCCTGCGCCACAGCATGCGTTCTTGTCCTTGTACATCACCGATGTCGCTCCTGTTGCCTCAACAAGCTCGTCAAAGAACGTTGGGTTCTCTATACTGCCGAGATGCCTCTCCTTTGACGGTTTGATCAGGTGGCAGCCGTAATGCACAGCAATCTTCAGGTCAACAGGATACTTGATCGATTCTTTGACCTTCTCGACACCAACATCATCGTACAGATACTCCATGATATGGCGCACCCTGATTGTGCCCTTGAACTCGTGTCCAACCTCTGCAAGTATCTTGTTCACCTCAGCCCTCAGATCCTGGTCTTCTTTGAGCTGGTTGTTTGCATCCACGAGTGATCCGAAGCATCCGTTGCAGACCGTCAGGAGGTCCACGCCCATCTCTTCGGAGAGTACGACGTTTCTGGATGCAAGCGCAAGCCATGTGATCTTGTCAAATGATCTGAAGACTCCGGGCGCGGGACAGCATGATGCACCTTTCAGTTCTTTGAGATGCACACCGAGCTCCTCCATCACGATCTTTGTTGCTTTCTCGATACCAGGATACCTGTTAGGTGCGATACACCCAAGGAAGAATGATAGTTCGCTCATGATTGCGCCTCTGTCAGTTTGTCAAATCCTGTGATCCTGACGATCTTGTGCACCTCTTCGAGTGCGTCAGGATATTTGTGCACGGTCTCAGGAAGCTCACCCATGCCGAGTTTCTTCCGTTTCTCCTTGTTATCGTCGTTTATCGGAACTGCGTGTCCGGTATTTGCCATCAACTGTGCAACCTTTCTGTGTTTGTCGAGCATGATTCCGCTGTGAACCGCCATCGTTCGGATTTTTAAGAGGATATCGACATTATGCACGCCCTGCGGGCACCGCTCCTGACACTTGTAGCAGGTCGTGCAGTTCCAGAGATACGGGTGATTTAAGAGTTCCTCTCGCATTCCGAGATTCGCCATCCGGAGTAGTTGCCTGATGTTGTAGTTTGGTTCGTGCTCTGCCATCGTGCAGCCCGCGGTACAGCCTGTGCAGTTGAAGCACATACTCAGTTTTTCAGCACCGTGTTCTTTCATTATCTCTTCTCTGAATGCCAGATCAAGATCGCTCGTCTTGATAACCTTCATGTCAGTGTCACTCATCGCTACCGACTCCATTGTCATTATTGCCGTTTAATTTGCGTGCCAGATACACGGTAAGATCAAGCACCTCGAACGGATAATCGTGCCCGTGCTCTGTATCCTCCTCTTCCTTGAGACAGTTCAGATGCGCAAGACACTTCGGACATGACGTGATCATCACATCAGCACCTGTCGCTTTCGCCTCATCCATACGCAGGACTCTGAGTGCTTTTGAACGGTCATTGCAGTTCATCATCGAACTGACACCGCAACAGAGCGCATTCTCGCGGTTGTGCTGCATCTCGACCATGTTTGCGCCGGTTGCTGCAACTGCCTTTCGTGGAGCCTCGTACTCACCGGTATGGCGCCCGAGCCTGCACGCATCGTGGATCGTTACGGTCTCTGAGTCGTCTGTTATTCCGAGATCTGCATCGGATAGAACCTGGCTGATGTGTTTCACCTCGCAATCGAGATCATAGTCCAGAAGAAATGTCCTGTAACACTCCGCACAGCTCACAACAAGCGTCTCGATACCGCTCTCGTTGATGATCCTTGTATTCTCTTCCTTGAGTTTCTCAAAGACCTCCTGATT